>JANYLA010000024.1 GCA_025361485.1 Bacteroidales bacterium | reverse complement strand
CCCAATGATAACGATTGGTCTCCATCAATTAGCAACAACAGCGTTACTTTCCCTGGGTTAAACAATGGGAACTATACATTCAAAATATGTGCAAGTAACGATGGGATTCGTTGGTCGGAGCCAATTGCATATCGACTTATTATAACACCTCCATTTTGGAAAACGCTCTGGTTTTATCTTGTTCTTTTGATTTTAGTGGTAACCGGATTGATCATCTACATTCGCTATCGCGAGCAGAAATTAAAACGCGAAAAGGAATACCTTGAGCAAGTTGTGAAAGAGCGCACCGCCGAGGTTGTGGCTCAAAGAGATCATATTGAGGAACAGCATAAAATTGTAACTCATCAAAAGGAGGAGATAACAGCAAGTATAACATACGCACGTAGAATTCAACAGGCTGTGTTGCCCGGTGTTGAGGTGTTGAGCGAGAATACTGCCGATAGTTTTGTACTCTATAAACCCCGCGATATCGTTAGCGGAGATTTTTACTGGATTGGGAAAAGTGGAAATCTTTTAATTGTTACTGCAGCAGACTGCACAGGGCATGGCGTGCCCGGAGCATTTATGAGCATGCTGGGCATTAGCTTTATGAATAAGATTATCAAGGAGCAAAAGATTGAGTTGCCTGAGGAGGTACTTGGTCAAATGCGTAATAATGTAATTACCTCCCTTAAACAGGGTAATTACGAGGGAACCACCAAGGATGGAATGGATATGGCTTTATGTATCATCAATCTCAATACGCTAATGATGACCTTTGCAGGTGCTTATAATCCAGCCATTATTGTGTCTGATAACGAAGTTCAGGAACTTAAAGCCGATCGTATGCCTGTTGGTTTACACATGGTGATGAACGATTTTACCCCAATTAACATACAACTCAAAAAAGGTGATTGCGTTTACCTCTTTTCCGATGGTTATCAAGATCAAATGGGAGGCCCCACTGGACGCAAGTTCATGCGTAAAAATTTAAGAGAACTATTAGAATCAATTCACCAAAAACCATTCTGCGAACAAAAGGAGATTCTAGATAGTACCATCGAGAATTGGCGGCACGATCCTGCGCTTACTGAAGGAGATATTGACCAAATGGATGATATATTGGTTTTGGGTTTTAAAGTCTAACAATTATCTCTTCATCTCAACCAAAAGGTAAACAATATACTTATCGCCACTTTGTACAACCGCCTTTTTAATTATTGTTACGCCTTTAAGTTTGGCTTCAACAACCGTTCGCTGAATTGTAGTCTCATTATCTTGCCCTGAAACTGTCTTTGTTTTGTTCTTTATCTCCTTTGTTTTGGGTTTATTTACCTGCTCTGCTAACCGAAGGTTGGCGCTCATCATAGCTTTCTTTTCGGCAATATCTAAATACATTGAAATCCCCTCACCAGCACCATAGAGTTTTCTAGATGAAGTTGGAGGGTTTTTAAACCAGTCTGGGATTGAAGCATTTGCTTTCTGAGCAATAGTATCGGTTACTTCTTGTGTAGCTGAATCAATTGCTTCTTGGGCTATGGTGCCCATTGATGCAAGCAGAAAAGTAATAAAAAGAAGTTTTTTCATGGCTTTATTGTTTGTTTAACCAAATTTACATTATTACTGCAAATATTAAACCAATTTTAAAGTTAAAGAATGCGCATTTCCATTTTTGTGAGCGCTTAAAAATCTGGAGGGTCTTAATGAATAGGGGTCGACAATGATTAAAGTGCTTGAAAAATTTTCTCTATTTCTTCTTGAGGTTTACCAAGTTTAATGCTAATTCGCATAATCATTTCATGCTTTCTTCCCGCTTCAAAAAACAAATCTTTATCAGTTAGATTTCTAAATTGAATAAGGAGTTTTGCTTTTTGGTCACTCCATTTTTGTGCATTCCTTGCAGGCCTTATATATTGGTTCATTTAATAAATTATAAGTGGTATGTTTAATTTACAAATATATATTCTCACTTTGGTGTTTGCATTACATAACTTTGTAAATAAGTCACATAATTCCTACATGCTTTTCTTGCTTTTAAGAGTTAATAATTATTGAATTATTTCATGCTAATGATGAATTCAACTACCTAATATTTCTGAAATCGTTCAGATTAAGACCATCTTTGTTATCATTAGTTATCTTTCGATAATTATAGTAATAGAGATTACCTTCAGTATCAAATATCATTTCGAAGCATTTTCCGGATCCTGTGTTTTGGGTTGGCCCCACATGAAAATTAAACATCGTGCTTTTTGGATTAGTCGCAAGTTCAGTTTCAATTTTCGAAGAATTAGAGAGTATAACAAAGTGGGGGTAAACGGCTTTAATTTTCTCGGTTGAATTAGCATCAGATGCTATTGTATTTTCATTGAGGAGCAATACTTTATACTTAAAATCGGTGGAGCCGTTATAATATTTTAGCCCTCTCAGAGAGATTAAAAAACGTTTTGTTTCAAGATTTCTAACATGTTTTTGCATGAATTTTACAATTGCAGGTATTGCATAACCATAGCTGATAGAGTTGTCGTTTGCATAGGAAATGGGAATACAACATAATTCAGGCATATTCGTTATGTTTTTTGATGTATCTCCCAGAACAAGGCTTATGTAATTATAACTAACTCCTTCAGGATCTTTATCAAAAACATTTTTCATAAGCACTATAAAAGAATATTTTGAATCAAATCGGCGTTTTTCAAATTCCTGCTGATCGATAAACTCGAACTTAGTGGATTTCCAATATTTCTGAACGGCATCTTGTATGTAAATATTGTAAGGATTGATGCCGCTTTCAAGTACAACGCAAGTTTTAGAGTTTTTATACATTCCTATTTGCTGTTTTGAGGCTAATTTTGGATTTGCCAAGGCAGTTAGCCCGAATAGACCAATAGCAAGCATGAGGATGTATTTATTTAATATCACACCCGCTATAAATCCATTTATAGTAAGGGCTAAAATTATTTTATTCATGGTATTATTATAAGATGTTATTTAAAATGGGATAGAAGAGTGTCAGGTTCTCTGACACTCATTTTATTAGAAGATATAACGTATTGAGATTGCTCCATCATCACCCCAAAAACCCGAATAGCCAGAAAGATTGATGGCGGGTTTCCAGTCAATACCTATATTTATTGGTACTTCTCTAAAACTATACTCTAAACCCAGTATTCCATCTATACCAAATACTGTATAGTTTGTGCCTGGTTCTCCCCATTTTGCATTATCACCATTCCAAAAACCAACATGTCCTCCGAACCCGATGTACCACTTTAGTCTATCGGCGTTGAAAGCTTGGTTATGGATTTCATAAAGACCAGTAATCGCGAATCCTTTCCATCTGCTAACAACAAGCCCTTCAAAGGCTGACTTGGATCCAACGAAGTGTTTTATCGTTAGCCCATTGAAATAGCCACCCCGTAGGCCGATACCTGTTTTGTAATCCTGTGTAAAACCAAATGATCCCAAACAGAATACAATCAAAAATGTGACAATAATTTTCTTCATAAGTAATGATATTTTAAGTTTCCTACTCGTATGGCTTTTCAGTTACGCCCCGTTTTTATATGGATATCGGAATCCTAATGATGATTGATTTTTAGTGAAGTATTGTTATGTAAATGTACTTGCTCTTGCATGTAGAACTGTTACATAATTCATTAACTGATTTATATAATTCACACATGTTGGGCTGTAGCATTATGCGTAATGTGTGTTATCGATAATATGGCATTCGCCAATACATGATAAGTATTGATTGGTGATGAAGCGAGGACTATTGGACGTGTTGTGTTATTATGATTTTTTTAAATATTTTGTTCTAAAGCATAGATTAGATACCATTTTTTATCGATTAGTGCAAATCCACATTCTGACCTGAATCCTGAATTATCAATCCAAACCTTTTGAATAAATGCATTTTTTGTTTTTTTGAAATACACCTTATATCGACGTTGATCAACATCGTAAATCTTTGTTTTGATTAATAGCCAATTCTTCTTGTCCCATTTTGTTTCACCATTCCTATCGGCATACATACCTCTTAATGGAAATTTTATTCGGGACATCTGAAATACACTATCAACATGGAATCTATTATAGAAACTGTTAAAATCCTCGATGGAGGAAATTGACGAAGTGCTTTTTTTCGGGCTAACTCTTATTGTTTTACAATTTGTAATAAAAAAAAGGACTAAAATAAATAGCAGCATTACATATATAATGTTGGTTTTCGTTTTCATATATATTCGATTTAGTTTATATTAATTTGAATAAAAGTACTTTTGGTACTAATAAAGGAGGTTATCTAAATTTATTTTTTAGATAACCTCCCGTAAACTTTAATCTATCTTAAATTATTGTGGTATTGTAACTGCATTACCTTCGAGAACGACTGCGGTTTGTGCCAAGGCTCTTCCTTTGAATGATGCCCCCGTTTGAAAGGTAATCCCTGTCATCGACAAAATAATGCCCTCAAAGTGAGTAGTAGTTCCAAAGGTTGCCTGACCGGCTACCTGCCAAAAAATGTTTTTAGCTTGAGCACCTCCAATAAGGGTAACATTCACTGCGTTGCTCATTAAAAGATTACCTGCAATTTGGAATATCCAAACATCATTAGCACCGCCTGAAATGGTGACATCTGAAGGTAACGTAACGGTATTTGTCCATTTATAAAGACCTGGGGTAAGCGTTTTTCCACCAATATTGCCAGTTCCCAGCTCAAGAAAATCAGGTGAAGGACGACCTGCTGCATCGTTATATGCGGTAATCATATTTTCGACGGCTGTAGTCAGGTTAATAGGCGTAGGATCGGCCATGTCGGCTGCAAATAAATGCCCAGTAACTTGTGCTGATGTAGCATATCCGGTGGCATTTGTTAGTGAAAATCCGGTGATATAGGAAGTCGCAGCAGGACTAAGTCCCAAGTCTCCTGTAACAGCAGATGTTGATATGTTTGTGATTGCTGTTTTAGCAAGAATTACATAATTACCTGCTGCGCCAAGTTGAACGGTTGCAAGATTTGATAGGGTACCTCCAGTTGTAAAACTTATTGTGGTGTTGACCTCAAGTGAGTTGCCCGATAAATTTTTTGCTCCGGTTGTTATTGTTGCAGTATAAGTGGTTGCTGCAGCAAGGGTATTGGCCGAAGTAAAGGTTGCAGTCATTCCAGAATAAGCTATTGAACCCGAAATAACATTTGTACCTTGTTTTAAGGTAAACGTATTTGAGTTAATCGACAAGGGATCCATTGCCTCGCTGAAAGTAAATGCAACGACTTTGTTACGTTCAACATTAATAGCGTTGTTGAGAGGGTTTGTCAAAGTAACTGTAGGATTTATTCCGACGTTCTCATCCTTTTTACAATTAGACAAGAATACAACCAATAGCAATGCTATGATTGGTAATACTTTTCTTAGTTTCATGGAATTTAAGTTATTAGTGAATTATTATGGTACAAAGGTGCACACGCTGATAGTGTTCTGTGTTACATAACTTTGCAAATAAGTTATGTAATTCACACATATTTTTTAACGTAGTTGGTTAATGAAAAAAAAGAACGCGACCTATCAAGTCGCGTTCATCTAATTAAATTTTAAAATATTATTAATGTTTTACAATGGTGTTACCCTGTAAAGTAACGCCACCAATTCTTGCTAATGCTCGGCCATCAAGTGTTGCACCTGTTTTTAAGGCGATTGATTGATCCGCTAAAATGATTCCTTTGAATATTGAAGTTGTCCCAATAGTAGCTGAGGTACCAACCTGCCAAAAGATGTTCGATGCTAAGGCTCCTCCGCTAAGAATAACCTGACGTCCAGAGGTTGTTGTTAATGTAGATGCTATCTGAATAATAAATACCGCATTGGCATCACCCATTGCATCAAAGGTAAGGTTGCCTGAGGATATTTCAAGGGCACCGCTCGATTTGTAAAGGCCAGGTGTTAATGTTAATCCACCAATATTACCTGCTATTAGCACTATATCAGTACAAGTTCTTCCTGCGGCATCGTTATATGCAGTAGTCAAATCGCCTTTAGCTGTTGTTAAGTTAGAAGGAGTTGGAACAGCATAGTTGGATGCAAATAAACTTCCTGTTACCTGCGCCGATGTCGAAGACGCTCCTCCAGCTGGAAGGATTAATGAAAATCCTGTTAAGAAAGTTCCAGCGGCAGGGCTTAATCCAATATTTCCTGTAATTGCTGAAGTTGGTACGTTGGAGACTCCAGAACCCGCTAAAATAACATAATCGCCAGCTGAGTTCAGGTTTACTTTAGCCTGTACGGTAGTTTGCACTGGAATTACATTTGGATTCGAAGGATTTGTTTCATCCTTTTTGCACCCAATAATTAAAACAACCGATACAATCGCAAGGGTTGATAATAGTTTTATTGTTCTCATTTTTTCAATTTTAAGCTGCGATCGAATTATCACAACGGTACAAAGGTGAGGACATCTTAACCCAGAAGTGTTACATAACTTTGGGAATGAGTTATGTAATTCACACATCGTTTTTGCAATATCAGTTTAAATAAAAAAGAACGCAGCCAAATAAGCAACGCTCTTTTATACTCCAAATAAATGCATTAATTCTTCTTAATTCTTTGGTGCTATTATGTTCCTGTATTATTACATCCTATCCATATACCAGCTCAGCTCCTTCTCCATTTTTTTGTATCGGAAGATTGTAGTTATAATTTTTTGCAAGCGCACGAATGCTGTTTCACTTTTTACTACGTAATCAAAAGCCCTATGGTGCATACAGTTTATTGCTACATCAATTTTATCCTGAGAGGATAACATTACAACAGGGATGTCAGGATTGTAGGATTTAATTTTATCGAGTGTTTCCAGTCCATTCATAGCGTTTTTATCGATACCATCGAGGTAATAATCTAATATGATTACATCAGGGTTGTGCTTTAAATTTGCCATACAAAGTTCACCTGTTGCAAATGTTTCAATTTCAAAGTCTGCATGTTCGAGAAAATCAATCTCTAATGACTTTAAAAATAAAGCATCGTCATCCACCAGGAAAAGCTTTATTTTATTTTCGTTTTTCATGAGTTATTTCTTTTAATTCCGTTGTACTCTTCTTCTAATTCGTCACACGCTTGGTTGCAAATATTTTCGAGCTGCAAAATCAATTCGTAAATTCCCTGCTTATCAATCAGGCTTGCTTTGGTCTCTTGTTGTGTGATTGAAAATTCCTGAACCTTTTTTGCCATGTTTTCAAAATCTCTACTAATTCCCATAATTGAAAAAGAGGGAATCATTTTATGGACTGCAGCGTGCAACGAATTCCTATCATTATCAAGCCATCCTTGTTTCATCGCCTTTATTAACGGTGGAGTTTGTTCCAAATAAAGCGAAATCATCTCCATCATCAATAAAGGGTTAGCTTTTGTGCGTTTGATTAAATAATCCAAGTTGATGCATTTCGATTTTTTATTTTCAATATTTACATCTTCCTCAGATGCATTGTATTTTACAGCCGAAGGTTTCTTAACAAATCCAACTATCTTGCTGTACAATAACCTTTCATCTATTGGTTTTGCGATGTAATCATTCATGCCCACTGCTTTACATTTTGCTAAATCCACTGTGGTAACATCGGCGGTTAAAGCGATGATTGGGATTTTAGAGTTCATTTTGTTCCGTATATATTCAGTAGTTTCAAAACCATTCATTACGGGCATCTGTAAATCCATCAAAATAATATCGTACGATTTAGTCTGTAGTTTTTCAATGGCAATTTTCCCATTGTCGACTATATCTCGCTCGAATCCAAAATCATCCAACAGTGTTTTCATCAATAGCTGATTAAGCGCAATGTCTTCAACTACCAATACTTTTATATTTTTAATATCAGTATCCAATTCCTGTATTCCAATTTCTGACTCTGCTATAGCGTCTGATTTAAGAAAACTTAGCACAAAACTAAAAGTAGAGCCCTCGTCAATTTTGCTTTTTACGCTTATGCTTCCACCCTGTGGTTCAACCAGCTGTTTAACAATGGCAAGTCCTAATCCAGTTCCCCCATACAACCTTGAGGTATTGCTGGATGCCTGCTGAAAATTTTCAAAAATATTTCCTATTTTATTTTCTGCTATACCAATTCCTGTATCCGTAATTGCAAATCCAATGGTGGCTTTCTCATTATCTTCTTTTAGTAATCTGACACTTACCGTAATTTTACCTTTTGTTGTAAACTTTACTGCGTTACTTAATAGATTAAGAATTATTTGGTGTAATCGGATAGGGTCGCCAACCAGCACATCAGGAATTCTAGGGTCGTACTCTTTAACTAGCTCTAAATTTTTTTCCTGAATTTTTGTTTCAAATAGGTGAAGCATAGCCGATATGGATAGCGCCATTTTGAATGGTATTTGCTCAAACGTCATTTTTCCAGCATCAACTTTTGCTAAATCGAGGATATCGTTAATGAGCACTATTAATGCATCGCCACTCATTTTAATTGCTTGTAAATATTCTTTTTGCTTTGCAGTTAAATTCGTTTTCAATACCACTTTTGTAAATCCGATAATCGCATTCATTGGAGTGCGAATCTCATGGCTCATGTTTGAGAGGAACTGTTGTTTTGCTTTTACTGCATCTTCAGCTAGTTGTGTAGCTCTTTCGGCTTTGCTCTTTGCTTCTTCAGCAATTTCTGTAGCCAATTCAGCAAACACTTTTGATTCTATTAATTCTGTTGCAATTCTTTTCTGGTCGGTAACATCACGAGCTACAATTACGACCCCCAGCACATTGCCACCATCATCTTTATAAACCGAACCGTTGAAAAGCACATCGGTTAACTTGTTATCCTTATGGCGAAGGGTGAGGGGCGAATCAGCAACTGATCCTTTTGCGAAGACCTCCTGATATACCTCACGTGCCTTTTGTGGTTCGGTGAAATAATCGAAAAAATCGGTACCCGTTAGCTCTTCACGAGTTATCCCCGTTATGTTAGCTAATGCTTCATTCATATCGGTAATCTTACCCTTGGTGTTGATGGTAACCAATGGGTCAAGACTTGCCTCAATAAGACTTCGGGCGTAGTTAGCAATTCTTAATTCAGCAGCTCGTTTTTCCTTTTCATCATTTTGAAATGCTAGCTCTTTGTTCGCTATGATTAATTCAGCGGCTCGCTTTTCTTTCTCATCGTTCTGAAAGGCAAGCTCTTTATTGGCTATGCTTAGCTCCTGAGCTCGTTTTTCTTTCTCATCATTTTGGAAAGCAAGTTCTTTATTGGCTATGCCTAGCTCTTGAGCTCGTTTTTCTTTTTCATTGTTTTGAAAGGCAAGCTCTTTGTTCACCATTCGCAACTCAATGGCCCATTTTTGCTCAGCAATATCTCTAGCCACAACAACTGCACCTAAAACATTACCTTTATCATCTTTATAAACCGATCCATTGAATAGCACATCAGTCAGTTTACCCTTTTTATGTCGAAGAGTTAGGGGTAGATTAGCAATCGATCCATTTGCAAAAACTTCCTGATATACTTCTCGCGCCTTTTGAGGTTCTGTGAAATAATCAGAAAAGTCCGTACCCGTGAGACCTTTACGGGTCATCCCAGTAATGTTAGCCAAAGCCTGATTCATATCCGTAATTTTTCCTTCAGGGCTAATGGTAACCAACGGATCCAAGCTGGCTTCTATTAAGTTGCTTGCATATTGGAACTCATGTGCTTTCGTTCTTTCCATCTTTTTGTTTTATAACACCGTAGGAAAAATTGTTTTATTTGATTTATGCCTTTTATTCATGATTGACTTCAGGCACATTTCCAATATCTTCAATCGGACTTCGCCTTTTGTTTTTTAATTGCTTAAAGTGAGTGGGAGATAGCCCAGTTACTTTTTTAAATTGATTGGATAAATGTGCAACGCTACTGTAATTCATCTTATCTGCAATTTCTGTGATGTTTAATTCATCATAAATAATTAATTCCTTTATCCGTTCAATTTTATGTGAAATGACGAATTGCTCAATTGTAGTTCCCTGTACTTCTGAAAACAGGTTTGCTAGATAAGTGTAATCGTGATTTAATTTTTCACTTAGGTAATCGGAAAAATTTATTTTGATAATTTCATCTGTATGATGAACCATTTCAATGACTACATTCTTAATTTTCTCAATCAAAATAGCTCTCTTGTCGTCCATTAATTCAAGCCCCGAACTATGTAACGCAATTTTCAGTAGTTCTCGCTGTTCTAAGGATATGCTTTCCATGATCTCAACTTCGCCTAAATCAACAACGATGAAGTGTAGTCCAAGTTTCTTCAACTCTTCCTTCACCGCCATTTTACAGCGATTGCTTACCATGTATTTGATATATATCTTCAAAACAGATTTTCTTTTCAAAAAATGTCTATGATTATTTACCTCTAATTATCCTAAGTAGTATTGCAATTATTGCAATTACTAAAAGAATATGAATAATGTTTCCTGCATTATAACCAATAAAACCGATACCCCAAACAATAAGAAGGAGTAGGGCAATGATGTAAAGTAGATTTTTCATGATGTTGAGTATAATTAATTCGTTTAATAGTTGACGGTTTAACATTCACTGATGATCTGAATAACCTCTGCGAAGGTATGCTTCTTTATTCCCAATATCGTTACACTATTTAGGGAATAAGTTACATGATTCCCACATTTCTGTTTTAAGGCTGATAGGTTCTTATAACGCTGATGGAATCAAAGTTATTGACCTTTCAGCGGCATTGGATCTGAAATCGTCGATGGTTAATGCTTAATTCATCGGCATTGAATCATATATTCTTTTTTATCTTCTTTGGAATAGGCTCAATGCTCAGCACTGTCGGCATGGAATCGCCCAATAAGAAGCCCCAGGGTTTCAGCGAATCAATATGGTCGCAAATAAGCTTTACTATGGCCAGCAACGGAATGGAAAGAAACATACCTGATATTCCCCATAATGCATTCCCCACAATTACCACTATTACAGAGAAAAGAGCGTTGATTTTAACTTTTGAGGCAACGACCATCGGCACAATCAGGTTATTATCGATAAGCTGAACGATTAAGTAGCCCACCATAACATATATGGTATACCATGCTGATGTTTTGGTAACCAGAGCAATAATCATGGGTAATGCCACAGCCACAAGCCCTCCGATATATGGAATTAGGTTGAGCATTGCGCCGATAATCCCTAGCAGGAAACGTATTCAATGCCTAGAATTAATAAAACTATTGTATTTAGTATTGCTACCATGACAAATTCAATAACCAGTCCAATAAGGTAGAGCTGTATAACCGATTTTGTTTTAGTAACTATCTCCTTCACCTTACCTTGATGATTTTCTCCAAAGAGCTTATGAATAAAATCAAGAATCAGGGGTTGGTAGTATAGTAGTAAGAAGATATAAACCGGAATGAGGAACACCATCATTAAGCCATCACCCAAGCTTGAGAGCGTTTGCCCTATTACAGCACTGCTGGCATTGATCAGTTCTCCTTTAGTTTTTTCTATCCATTCATGAATTTTTATTGGATTTATATCAAAATAACCAGAAAACCAGGATATAGCATCATTAAGTAGCGCAGTGAGTTTAACGACTAGAATTGGCCATGATTCGCTAAAACTACTTACCTGTGAAATGATTAGAGTACCAAAAGTGAGTATGATGATAAGGGTTAGCGATAAGGCAATCACGATTGCGATGACCCTGTTTATTCTTATTCGAACAAAGAGATTTACAACAGGGTTGAGCAATATGGCGATAATAATTGAGAAGATCAATGGTGCAATAATGCTTTTGGCAATGAACAAAACCGCAAATAGGGCAATAAAGCCAATAAGAAGTATGGTTATCTTTGCGTACTTTGGCAGTACAAGTTCTTTATCAATCACGGTTTTTCAGCGGTTAGTTTTTTTTGAAGAGATATTCCAGCATATGCTGCACGAAGGACTTAATCCTATCGGGGTTTTGTTTTACAACAGCTGTAATACCCTGATGAACGATAAAATCCAAAAGCTTTTTAAAAGTATTACCCGATTCGTTTTCAGCGCCCTTTTTGGCGAGTAAACCAGCACCCATTGCCATGGTCGCACCTAAAACATATTTGATTAAACCTGTTGAGGATGCTATATCCTTTAACGAGCTTTTAAGAAGATTAACTGGTCTAAAACTCTCATATGTGGAAACGAATTGTTCTTTCAACGCTACAGCCTTGAATTCTCTTTTGATTTTCAATTGTTCGATAGCCTCTCTAAGCTCGGATCTATTGGTTATGCTTTGCATACGCTACTTATTAAGTATATTTCTGATAATCGAGTTGTAGATATACCCTTTAAGCCTTTTATGTATGAAAAAATGGAATACAATTCCGGCTATTACATAAAGAGCAGAAACAACAAAAAAACCGAGATAGATTTCACCCAGAATTTTGCCAAGCCAAAAGGCTAACCCCAAATTCAGGAAAATCAAGAATGATGCAATCAGGACAATAATAACCGAATGAGAAATGAATGACGAGACAACCGCTGAACCTTTGTCCAACGCCTCCAGCTTAGCTAGTTCAAAGCTGGTTTTACCGTAATCAACAGTTTTTTCCAGCAATAATTCTAATGACCTTTTATTCTTCTCCATGGCTTGAGCTATGATAATGTTAGGATCTTATTTTTTCCTTTTAGATTTCTCGGAGTTTGAGCTGTTTGGGCTATTTGTATTCTTGCTCCATCCTTTGTGTTTTCCGTTGTCCTTTTTAACAAGAACAACGCACGAAACGGCGCTAAATAAAAACATTGTACATATTATGACTATTACAAGGGTTCTTAACGTTTTCATTTTTTCCGATATTTTTAACTCGTTCATAACGTTTCAATAATTTTGAGATTGGTTCAACCATTCACATTCTTAAACTTCCTTTTCAACTTTCACTCTACTTTTTTCAGCGATGTCGGATACCTCTTCTTTCACCTCATCAAGTTTCTCGGACATGCTCGCAATAAAATCATCGATTTTTTCTTTTATAGCATCCCCGTAATCCTCGCTCTTTGCCGCAATTTTTTTTCGAGTATTTGAACCTTTATCAGGAGCAAATAGAATACCTAACATTGCACCAGCAGCAACACCGGCTAATACACCTAAAAGCACTTTTCCTGAACTCATAATTTTAATATTAATGATTTATACTTGTGCGATAATTGCAAACCATTTGTGCTGTTGGCACAAGAATGGAATCCAACGTTTACTTAGATCAGATAAAATAAATCAATAAAAGAAGATTACTTCCCTCTGATAATCCTTAGTAGAATTGCAACAATTGCAATTACTAGAAGAATGTGAATAATGTTACCTGCATTGAAACCGATAAATCCAACTGCCCATGCAATTAGAAGTATTAAAGCTATTATATAAAGTAGATTTCCCATGATTTCAGCTATTATTAATGAAAAGATTTATTAATTACAAAGGTGAGCATCAGAACACCAAAAAACCTTACACAACTATATAATTAAGTTACATCATTCACATATTTTCGACTTATTAAGATAATTGATTAACTCTTTCGTTGCTTTCAAACAAAGCTATTAGGTTTGGTCAATGAAGTTGATACTAATTAAAATGTTTTGTTGCAATATCTTCCATTGTTTTAACAGTCAATGGCTTTGTTATAAAGTCATAAACAAAACTCCATCTTTTTGCTTTCAACTGATCATCAAGGTTATCGTAATTTGAGAGCATAATAACACAATTTTGCAGGTCTTTTCCCAGTAGATTGTACTCCTGTAGAAACTCCCAACCATTCATAAAAGGCATATGAATATCTAAAAGAATGAGGTTGGGTTGCATATCTTTCTCTTCTCTCATCGACTTTATATATCTTATTGCCTCCAATCCATTATTTTTAATTATTATTATTGTTTCTGGATTATGTTTTTTGATTACCCTTTCATGAATGAAATTGTCATTTGGGTTATCATCAACCAACATGATACACTTTAGTTGTTTTTTCATTGTAGTATTTTGTTATTGAAAATGAGATGTTGTCCCTTGCCTAATATCTGATTCGACCTGAATTTTCCTTATTCTCCACATGCTGTGGTAACATCAATCTATTCTACCAATTCAATAACCAGAACAGGGATTTGCAGTAGATTTTCCAATATATCAAAAGAAGAGGGTTAAGGGTAAATATATTACACTACAAAGGTGCATCCCTTTGGTATTAGAACTGTTACAAAATTCTAGGTATAAGTTGAATTAATCACACATTTCTCAAGGTGCTTCGTCTTTTGTTCTTAAGATTTTTGAAGTGCGATGGGGTAAGTCCAGTCATTTTCTTAAATTGATTTGACAGATGAGCCACGCTACTGTAATGAAGTTTAAAGGCAATTTCGGTAAGGTTGAGTTCATCGTACACAATTAACTCTTTTACCATCTCAATTTTATGGCTCAGGTAAAAATTTTCGATGGTAGTCCCTTTAACCTCCGAAAAAAGATTAGCAAGATAGGTGTAATTGTGGCTGAACTTTTCGCTCAGGTAATCGGAGAGATTTATTTTGATTTGATCATCAGTATAATGAACCAGTTCAATAATAATGGTTTTTATTCTTTCAACGAGGATACTTTTTTTATCGTCCATTAATTCAAGGCCAGTCTTTTTAAGGGCAATACTCAATAGTTCAATTTGCTCATCTGAAATGTCTTCCATAATTTCAGCTTCGCCCAATTCAACGGATACATAATGAAGTCCTAGTTTCTTTAACTCCGATTTCACAACCATCTTGCATCGGACACAAACCATATTTTGGATGTAGATTTTCACTAAATTGAATGTTATAGTTTATGTGTTGAATCAAGGTAAATATACTATAATATCTGATGATGATGAGGTGTCTAAATTATAAATTGCGGCATCTAGAGTTAAGAAAATGCACAGCGGTTTAATTTTTTTTGGGAGAATTTAGCCTAGTAGAATGAGTTTCCTAATAGATGATTTAGGTACTATTATATTCCACAGATTCCTTCTGTAGAACACGTTTTTCCTTCAATGGAAGAAGCCTTTTCTTGCGATTTTACATGCCAGTTCTTCCATGCCTTTTCAAGAGAACCCAAAAAAACGCTATCGTCTTGAGCGCCACTTATTGATATTTCATTATTTATTAGAAAGTATGGAACGCCCCGAACTCCAACCTGTTTGGAGTTGTAGATATCATTTCCTATTGCTTCGTCAATCTCTTTCAGTAATAGCTGTGCATTAAACCTCTCCTTATCAATTCCTAGATTGTGCGCGATATCCTCAAGAACAGATATGTCATCGATGTTTCTGTTATCGGTAAAGTATGCCTTGAACAGCAGCTCTTCAGCCATTGAACCCTTGCCTTCATTTTTAGCGATTTGAAGAAACCGATGAGCATTCCTTGTGTTTACTTGCAACGCTTTATCCAGCTGATACTCCAAGCCAACTTCCTTAGCCATATCGTTGATAAAACCGAATTGTTCTTTAATCTGTTCCACCGATATACCCTTACGTTCGGACATAAACTCATAAATCGTTTTGTCCGCTTGAGTTATAATATCTGGATAAAGCTGATAGCTTCGCCAAACAACCTCAACATCATCTTTATGCTCAAACAGTGATAAGGCTTTTTCAAGTTTTCGTTTTCCGATATAGCAGAACGGACATACTACATCTGACCATATTTCAATTACCATTTTCATAATCTTGAGAATTCTTTATTGATATTGATAGAAACAGTAATGGGTTAACTTTGTTAAAAGCGAGAAGTGAATGTTTTAAGAGTGATATTTTTCACGCAAAGTCCACAAAGAAAAAGACGCTAAGAACGCAAAGTATTGTCGAACTTTGTGAAGACTTAGCGTCCTTTGCGTGAAATTATTCTTTTGACCGAACTATATATATTCTACTTCTTAGCAATAAACTTATAAACCAATCCGGCCAGCATAGCACCAACAATAGGAGCAAGGATAAATAACCAAAGTTGTGATAATGCCCAGTCGCCAACAAACACGGCCTGACTAATGCTTCGAGCAGGGTTTACGGATGTATTGGTTACAGGTATGCTAATTAAATGGATTAGCGTAAGTGCTAAACCAATTGCTAATCCAGCAAAACCCTTTGGAGCGTTTTCATCGGTAGCACCTAAAATGATGATTAGAAACATAAAAGTCATCACAATTTCGGTGACCAATGCAGCAACTAAGCTATAGCCACCGGGCGAATGTTCGCCGTAACCATTGGCTGCAAAGTTGCCAATGCTACTGCCATTTCCAGTTGCAATAATATACAGAACCGATGCCGCTGCAAGTCCTCCAAGAATCTGAGCAGCGATGTACGGAAGCAACTCTTTCGCATTAAAACGACCACCTGCCCAAAGACCAATCGATACAGCAGGATTTAGATGTGCGCCTGAAATATGTCCTAATGAGTATGCTATGGTTAAAACCGTTAAACCAAATGCTAATGATACTCCTAAAAGGCCTATACCAACACTAGGAAATGCTGCTGCTAAAACTGCACTTCCACAACCTCCAAGTACTAACCAAAATGTACCTAGAAATTCAGCTGTCATTTTCTTTGTCATTTTTTACGGATTTAGTTAATAATAATTCAACAAGAAATCATCTAAAAAGCTCAATAACTAAATTGCAAATACTTGTTAATCAGTATGTTGAATTGCAAATTTTATCGAATGCATTAATTAGTTCAATTACCTCATCGATGGTGTTGTAATGAACTAAGCTAACTCGTATTACTCCATATATGGGCAAGTCCAGTATCTTCAGTTATCTTTTTTGCATAGAAATCACCATACCTGATCTCTATTATTACATAATATATCCTCATTCTTAACAAAAAGTAAATGAGAGTAAAACGATTTGATCTTTATTAGTTAAGACTTACAAGCCAATCCTTAGCGCTTTGATGATTGCTAAACGATTTAATGTCTCGACCCGTTATTTTCATCAGTCCGTTGTATAGGATTTGTTGAAGACCGCTCAATCCAACAACGGCTCCAGCCTTAACGTAAGGTTTATTCCCTTTTATAAAATCGCTGAATAAATCCTTTATTTCATTGCTAAAGTGCATCCCATTCAAATCGGTAAGCGTTAAGGTTGAGCCAAAGGGTTGAATGCGAATATATTTTATTGACTCATTAATAACATCCTTAATCTCCTGAACATTATTTAGGTTTGTAAAATCCATGTGAAAAACCTTTTTCCCACTATGAAATATTTGCTGTGTTCTTGGCATATGATTAGGTTTTAATTTTTTGGGTTAAGCTGTAAAAATTGTTAAGCTCATTTTTTCTGCTAGGTTCTTGCCAATATTAGGTAACGCTGATAGCTCGTTGTCCGATGTAGCCATATCAATAAATATATAAAAGTTATCTAGCCATCTCCTTAATATCATCAAAATCATCCATTACTTTCTTAATCATTAACAATCTTTGGTTGATATTGATTAATCGTACTCTAAGATTCATATTCTTGATTATCTCCATCTCCTCATCGGTTAGGGTTGAGTATTTTTTCATCAGCTCAATCTTTGTTACTACAAAGGAAATGGCCTGTAGAATATTTTCGTAAACAAACCGATTCTTGATTTTTACATCATCTCCCTTTAATGTTGTTTTAATCAGATCTTGACCTTTATTCTCAACCTTACCTTTTTTCCTCAACTTGTCGTATAGCTCTGCATTGGGATTATCAGCCGATTTATAAAACACGCTCTCGGAGATTTCGGTTTGCAAGAGTTTCAGAATGGTTTTTACTTTAGCATCATTCGGTTTGATATTGCTATACTTATCGAAATTTATGGTTTTTAAAACCTCTAAGTTATTAAGTACCTCAATGTATAGCAGTCGAAGATAAGCAGTAGTATCCTGTTTAATTTTCTGATACTTTTCGAATTTTTGGATTACCGTATCTACTAAGTCAACCGCTTTACTTCCAATAGTTAATCCTGCTTCAATGGGCTCTAACATAATGAATTTGTTCGGTTTATTTAAAAACAATTTCAGAAATAGCAAAAGCTATTCATTAGTTACCAAAGTTCACTAGCGTACCATAAAAGTTAATAATTGTTCTTTGAAATTCTTGATAGATAAGGTTTGTAGGAGTTATTTATAGCGTGACGATTTGAAATGATTTTCATTTTTCCATTGCTTTGCTGAAAAATGAATCAAGGCAAGTACGTCTTTGCTCAGATCACGGAGTTCTTACCCCAGAGGGTCTTTGATACTATAGCTGCAAAGTATTGTGGTAACAAATATGTAAAGCATTTTACGTGTTGGAATCAAATGCTCTGTATGGTATTTGGTCAAATTGGAAACCGCCAAAGTTTAAGCGACTTGGTGCTTTGCATTGATGCTCATCGTACCAAAGCTTACCACCTCGGCTTTGGACCAAATGTTTCAAAAAACAATCTGGCGAAAGCCAATGAGCACAGGGATTATAGAATCTTCACCGAGTACGCCTATCATCTTATAGGGATAGCCCGAAGGCATGCTCTCCCAGAAGATTTTGAGCTATCCATCGAGGGCAACGTGTATGCTTTTGATGCCACGGTCATCGATTTATGCATTAACATTTTTTGGTGGGCAAAATTCCGGAAGACCAAAGGTGCTGTTAAGCTGCATACCCTTTTCGATGTAAAAACGTCTATTCCTTGCTTTATCCATATCACCGAAGCTGCCGTGCATGAAGTTAACGCAATGGATATGCTCCATTACGAAGCGGGTAGCTTCTACGTTTTTGACCGAGGTTACATCGACTTCGAACGATTGTACACCTTGCACAGAGCTGGTGCGTACTTTGTAGTAAGAGCCAAGAGTAACTTTGACTTCAAGCGGCAACGCTCCTTCCCGTGCGATAAAACACTGGGAGTCCGGTGCGACCAGGCAGTCCTGCTAGCAGGGTTTTATGTATCTAAGGACTACCCTGAAAAGTTAAGGCGAATCAAGTACTACGATGAGGGGATCGACCTTGAGTTTGTTTTTTTAACCAACAACTTCCTGCTTCCTGCGCATGAAATAGCCTTGCTTTACAAGTATAGATGGAAGATCGAACTGTTCTTTAAATGGATTAAACAGCACTTGAAAATCCTTACATTCTGGGGCATCACCCAGAATGCCGTCAAAATCCAAATCTATTGCGCAGTGATAACTTATGTCCTGGTGGCAATGGTTAAAGCAAAACTAAAAAGTCCCCTTTCGAATTACGAAATATTACAAATTCTAAGCATGTCTCTTCTGGATAAAACTCCTGTAAAAGAGTTGATTAACAAACCTATTCTACAAAATTTCAAAGAACCTTTATGTAATCAGCTGAATATCTTTTAGTTTTTATGGTATGCTAGTGA
>JANYLA010000170.1 GCA_025361485.1 Bacteroidales bacterium | reverse complement strand
TACACTTCTAGCTCTTTCATTATTCTCAAAATCTTATCATCAACCTCTTTAATCGCTTTAGGATAATCGCTTATCGATTTCATATCACCCTTTACACCAAAGTAGAATTTGATTTTGGGCTCAGTTCCCGATGGACGAACTGATACTTTGGTGCCATCGGCTGCTATAAATTGAACAACATCTGATTTGGGAAGGTTGAGTTTTGTTTTTACACCTGTTTGAAGGTTTACTGTTTCCTGCTTAAGATAATCGTGGTAGAGCACAACCGGTGAACCATCAATAGATTTTGGAGGTGTGATTCTATACTTTACCATCATCGCCTGAATCTCTTCAAGCCCCTCTTTACCCTTTAAGGTTAACGATTTTAGGTACTCTTTATAAAGACCGAATTCTTGATAAATTTCAAGCAAGAGTTGGTACAACGTTTTACCATTCTCCTTTGCCCAAGCCGATATTTCGGCAAACATGGCGCATGAGATAACAGCATCTTTATCGCGGATAGAATCTCCGACCAAATAACCATAGCTCTCCTCGCCACCAGCAATAAAGGTTTTCGAACCTTCAAGTTCTCTAATCTTTTCGGCGATGTACTTAAATCCTGTTAAAACTTCAAAGCATTCAACATCAAATTTCTCAGCAATATCGGCTAAAAGGTCTGTGGTAACTATAGTTTTAACGATATACTGTTGACCGTTTAGTTTCCCTTTTTCCTTCCACATCTTAAGGATGTAGTAGATAAGTATCGATGCCGCTTGGTTTCCATTTAGCAGAATAAATTCTCCCTCATTATCCTTTACACCAATTCCGACTCTATCTGCGTCAGGATCAGTGGCCATTATCAGATCAGCATCGACTTCAACCGCTTTTTCGAGGGCAAGTTTTAAGGCTGCTGATTCTTCAGGATTAGGAGATATTACTGTTGGAAAGCTGCCATCTATCAAATTCTGCTCAGGTATGGGAATGATATTCTCGAAACCAAATTTTTTGAGAATTGTAGGGACAAGTTCAACCCCTGAGCCGTGAATCGGGGTATAAACCAATTTCAAGTTTTTATGCTTCTTATTAATCTCGGGCGAGAGCGAAAGGTGTGTTAATACATTTAGGTATTTCTCATCAATTTCATTTCCAATAACCTTGATAAGACGGCTATTTCCAATCGTTTTTACTTCTGATATATCTTTTATGTTTTGTACTTCGGATATTATGCTTTTATCGTGTGGCGGAACTATTTGGCCTCCATCTTCCCAGTAAACCTTGTAACCATTATACTCCTTTGGGTTATGCGAAGCGGTGATTACAATTCCGCACTGGCACTTAAGCTCACGAATTGTAAAGCTCAGCTCTGGTGTTGGTCTTAACGATTCAAAAAGATAAACCTTGATGTTGTTTGCTGAAAAAATGTTGGAAACCGTATCCGCAAAAAGTTTACTGTTGTTACGTGAATCGTAGGCTATGACAACGCTAATATCTAGCTTGTTTTGAAACTGTTTATTGATATAATTGCAGAGCCCTTGGGTTGCCATTCCAACGGTGTAAATATTCATTCGGTTTGTTCCAACGCCCATAACGCCTCTAAGTCCACCTGTTCCAAACTCTAACTCCCGATAAAATGCATCGATTAGCTCTTTCCGATCAGATTCAATCAGATTGGCTACTTCGTTTCTTGTTTTCTCATCGAATGGTTGCTGTGTCCATTTCTGCGCTTTTGCAATAACTTGCAATTCGATATTCTTTTCGCTCATAGCTTGTAATTTTATATGAACCCATCTTTTTTAAGAATCTTGATGCAATCGGAAATACTCTCATTCCACTTAGGAATAGTAATTTTAAACGAATTACGAATTTTATCTTTATTGAACACGCTGTACTGCGGACGTTTAGCAGGTAATGGGTAATCAATTGCTCCAATGGGTAAAACTTTGCAATTGATGTTTGATAAGTTGATGATTTCGCATGCAAAATCATACCAGCTACAAACTCCTTCGTTAGAGTAGTGGAAGATTTCGGGTGCAAAGGCTTCTTCTCCTTTTGAAATAATTGTTAAGATTACATCAGCAAGATCTCTTGCGTAGGTTGGGCATCCAACCTGATCGGAAACCACGCGAAGCTCAGGTTTTATTTTACCATTGCGAATGATAGTTTTAACAAAGTTATTACCGAAAGAGGAGTATAACCATGATGTTCTAATCACCATGCAAATACCTGATGATAATGCTTCTGTCTCTCCTTGGAGTTTACTTATTCCATATTTTGATATCGGATTTACAGGAGATGATTCATCATATGGAGTTGTCGATTTGCCATCAAAAACGTAATCGGTAGAAATGTGAATCAACTTGCAACCATTTTCCTTGCATGATTTTGCAATAATACCTGGAGCAATTGAGTTCAGATTAGCTGCCGCATCAATTTCAATTTCTGCTTTATCAACAGCGGTAAAAGCAGCACAGTTAACTACATAATGGGGTCTTAAACTGCAAATAGCATGATTAACAGCATTAATATCGGTAATATTTAGCTCATCAAAATCAGTAAAGGTAAGGTTCAGCGATGGGTAGTTTGATGAAATCGCTTTAATCTCAGACCCTAGCTGTCCATTGGAGCCAGTTACCAATACTTTTATGCTATTGCTGTCCATAAATAAAATTCATCTCTGCTTTTGAAAGTGGTGGGTTAACCTTATCCTTTGCTGATACTATTGCTTGTTCCAAATCAATTTCCCAATCGATATTTAATTCAGGATCATTATACAGAATCCCGCGCTCAACATCGGGTTGATAAAAGCTATCGCATTTGTAATTAACAATAACTTCATCGCTTAAAACCGAGAACCCATGCGCAAATCCTTTTGGAATAAATAGCTGAAGTTTGTTATCGCCCGAGAGTTCTAATGTGAAGTGCTTTCCGAATGTTGGTGAACCTTTTCGAATATCAACAACAACATCAAGTATACACCCAGATATAACTCTAATAAGTTTAGTTTGTGAGTAAGGGGCTAGCTGATAGTGCAAACCTCTAAGAACTCCTCTTGTCGATTTGGATTCATTATCCTGAACAAAACATGTATCGATGCCTTTTTCGGCAAATACTTTTTTGCTATAGCTCTCAATAAAATAACCCCGAGAGTCTGCAAAAACTTTTGGCTCAACGATAAATAAATCGGGAATAGGTGTTTCTATTAGTTTCATTGTTAATCCTCGTTTGCAATTCTTAAAAGGTATTCGCCGTACTGATTCTTTTTCAATGGCTCGGCTAGCTGCAAAAGCTGATCGCGAGTGATAAATCCATTTTTAAAGGCAATTTCCTCCAAACAAGCGATTTTTAAACCCTGTCGATCCTCAATGGTTTGGATAAAATTCGATGCTTGAAGTAAACTTTCGTGGGTTCCTGTATCGAGCCACGCCATACCACGACTTAATAACTTAACGTTCAACCTATTTTCGTTCAGATAAAGTCTATTTAGGTCGGTAATTTCAAGTTCGCCTCTCTTAGATGGTTTTAAACTTTTTGCTTTGGCAATTACATCGTTACTATAAAAATACAGTCCCGTTACAGCATAGTTCGATTTTGGAATTTCTGGTTTTTCCTCAATAGAAAGTACATGACCTTGTTTATCAAATTCTGCTACACCGTATCGTTGAGGGTCTTTTACGTAATATCCAAATACCGTTGCACCATCCTTTTGCAGTGCACATTCCTTAAGAATACTGCCAAAACCTTGTCCGTAGAAAATATTATCGCCAAGAACAAGGCATACGCTATCGTTACCAATAAATTTATCGCCAATAATAAATGCTTGGGCAAGCCCATCGGGCGATGGCTGTTCGGCGTATTCAATCTTGAGACCGATTTGAGAACCATCGTCGAATAAGTCTTTGTATAATCCAATATCCTTGGGGGTAGAGATTATAAGGATTTCGCGAATACCTGCAAGCATCAAAACCGATAGTGGGTAGTAGATCATCGGTTTGTCGTAGATCGGGATAATTTGCTTCGAAATACTCTTGGTTATAGGATATAATCTGGTCCCAGCACCACCGGCTAGTATAATTCCCTTCATCGTATTATGATTTTAATATTTTAGTAAAGTAATTAATTGTTGGTTTGAGTCCATCCTCAAGTTCAATCTTTGGTTGCCAACCATTTAGCAATTTAATCGCAAGCGATATATCGGGCTTACGTTGTGCTGGATCATCCTGAGGAAGCGGTTTGAATTCTATTTTCGACTTGCTCTCGGTTTGAGAAATAATCTTATTTGCCAATTCAAGAATTGAGAATTCTTTAGGATTTCCGAGGTTAATCGGGCCAATAACGCTATCGGGGGTATTCATCATTTGTATTAAGCCCTCAACCAGATCATCGATATACATGAAACTTCGGGTTTGCTGACCGTTTCCAAAAATCGTTATATCCTTATTCTGTAAAGCCTGTATTGCAAAGTTTGAAACAACACGACCATCGTTGATGCTCATTCTAGTCCCATAGGTGTTGAATATTCTTACTATTTTGATTTTTAACTGGTGCTGCTCAAAGTAGTTCATGAATAGCGTTTCGGCACATCGCTTACCCTCATCATAACAGGAGCGAGGACCAATAGGATTCACATTTCCCCAGTACAATTCAGGTTGAGGGTGAACCAACGGATCGCCGTATACCTCGCTTGTTGATGCCTGTAGAATCTTAGCATTTAATCTTTTGGCTAAACCCAGCATGTTTATCGATCCCATTACCGATGTTTTTACCGTCTTTATTGCATTAAGCTGATAATGAATGGGCGAGGCAGGGCATGCTAGGTTGTATATTTCATCAACCTCGCAGTAGAAAGGGCTTGTAATATCATGTGTTACTAGTTCAAAACTGCTTTTATCCAGCAAATGATCAATATTTTGCTTGTTACTGCTAAAGAAATTATCGACACAAATAACCTCATTCCCCTCATTGAGCAATCGTTCGCAGAGATGAGATCCGATAAATCCTGAGCCACCTGTAACAAGAATACGTTTCATTAATTATTTTATTGGAAGAACAACCTTACGGCCTATGCTGTAATAGGTAAAACCTTCATCAGCCATTTCAGCCGATTCATAAATATTTCTACCGTCAAAAACAACCTTCGATTTTAATATCTTAGCCAAAACCTTGTAGTTAATTACACGGAACTCTTGCCATTCGGTCATCAGCACTAATGCATCGGCATCGTTCGCCGCATCGTATAAATCAGTGGCATAAAGAATTGTATCTCCAATTTTATGGCGAGTTTCTTCCATTGCAACCGGATCGTAGGCTTTAACTGTAGCACCCGCTTCTAGTAATTTTGAGATTACAACCAACGAGGGTGCTTCGCGCATATCATCGGTATTGGGTTTAAACGATAAACCCCAAATTGCGATACGTTTACCCTTTATATCTCCATTAAAATGGTTTAATAGCTTATCAAAAATTATCTCCTTCTGCTTATCGTTTACCGATTCAACGGCAGATAAAACTTCAAGGTTGTAACTGTTTTCTTTTGCGGTTTTTATTAACGCTTTTACATCCTTCGGAAAACAGCTTCCACCATAACCTGCACCAGGATAAATGAACTTATTGCCAATTCGGGTATCGGAACCAATCCCTTTTCGAACCATGTTTACATCAGCGCCAACAATTTCACAGAGATTTGCAATATCATTCATAAAGCTAATTCGGGTGGCAAGCATTGCATTTGCTGCATATTTTGTAAGCTCTGCCGATGGAATATCCATAAACACTATTGGATGACCATTTAGCAAGAATGGCTTATAAAGCTTTTGCATCTGCTTTTGAGCCTCTTCCGACTCTGTACCGATAACGATTCTATCGGGTTTTAAAAAATCCTCAATGGCTGCTCCCTCCTTTAGGAATTCGGGGTTCGAGGCAACATCGAATGGGATTTTAACACCTCGTTTATCAAGCTCTTCCTGAACCGCTTGCTTAATTTTTTTTGCTGTACCAATGGGAACAGTGCTTTTAGTGGTAACCAATAAATAGCTGTTCATTGACCGGCCAATTTCGCGGGCAACACCAATTACATGCTTAAGATCAGCACTTCCGTCCTCATCGGGTGGTGTGCCTACCGCAATAAATACATTCTCAACCCCTTCGAGACTTTCCTTTAAGTCAGTAGTGAAAAAGAGGCGTTCTTTCTCAACGTTTCTTTTTACCATCGTTTCCAATCCTGGCTCATAGATGGGGATTATTCCTTTTTTTAACTTTTCAATCTTTTCCTTATCAATATCAACGCAGGTTACAATTACACCCGTTTCGGCAAAACATGTACCTGATACTAATCCTACGTAACCAGTTCCTACAACTGAAATTTTCATTACGATTAAATTAAATAGTTAATTTATGAGTTCATTTATTATGAAGCTCAAAAATAGGTTTAAAAAACGAAATATAATAGATAGTCGTGTTAGCCTATCGAAGTTTTTAAGTTAGATTAGCTAATTGAGTTACAAAAAATTGAATTGCAGGAAAAATTCAATTAGTAAATGCAACAATGATTGATTTTCTCTCTTTCCGAAATGCAGCGATAGCGGAATGAAGGAAAGAGAGAAAAGCCCGAAAGACATTTTCTCTCTTAATGCAAATGTTCGACCTTTGTTTTCGTCTA
>JANYLA010000145.1 GCA_025361485.1 Bacteroidales bacterium | reverse complement strand
ATCTTTTGGAATTTTTGAATAGGAATAGTAAACAAAATTTTCGGGTAATTTACTGGGTTTATTTTATAAAGTCAAGGTCAATAGTTTTTTGTGTTCACTAATCTTCGGCAATTTTAGAAAAATAATTTTTTTCTCCAAATTTTTTTCTCAATTACTTTTGATTTATTAATAAATTCGGCATTGTTAATTTAGTATAGTTTATTATATTTGTTCGGTAAACAATTAAAATCGAGCAAAAATGGATAATTGTCCCAAATGTAAAAGTTTAGAATTTCGTAAAGATGGTATAGTTAAGTCAAAACAAAGGTATTTTTGCAAAGCTTGTAAGCATCGGTTTACCGTTGAGCAAATAGGGAAATCTAATGAACTTAAAAGAAATGCCCTGATTTTATATTTGGAAGGCTTAGGGTTTCGGTCAATCGGAAGATATTTAAACGTAAGCCATGTCTCTGTCTTTAATTGGATAAAGGGTTTTGGAGTGAAATTAGATGAATTCAGGAACTCACGGGAGATAGATGTAGTAGAATTAGATGAAATGCATACGTATATTGGTTCAAAAAAAACTACTGCTGGATTTGGATTGCTGTTGATAGAAATGGGCACAGATTTATCAACTGTGAAATTGGTACCCGAGGAACAAAAACGGGAAAGAAGCTTTGGAACAAAATCGAAAATTTTACCAAAGGGATAGTTTGTGCCGATTATTGGAAAGCGTATAATGAATTTGTACCAGAGGAACAACTGGTGCAAACAAAAGCGGAAACCTATACAGTAGAAGGCTACAACAGTTTGCTCAGGCATTTTTTAGCAAGATTAAGAAGAAAAACTAAATGTTATACAAAAGCAAAATATATGTTGATTTATTCTGTGAAGTTATTGATGATGAAATGGAATAATGAATTAACTATACTTATTTAACAATGCCACTTTACAATTAAGGTATGTTGAAATACTGATTTCTTAAAACTATTTGAAATGAATTATTTTGATAAATAATTGTTAACCAATTTGTTGTTTGCTAAATTTCAATCTGAACCTTTTTTCTACAACAAAAAATATTTTAACTTATTTTCATGTAAATTGTTGAGACTTATAATATCTTTAGGCTATGAAAAAGTCAATTTTAATATTATTTATTACTTCATTCTCTTGCCTGTCCTACTCTCAAAGTAATATATTTAAGGCAATTGAGAAAGGCGATACCCAGTATGTTTTAGAATATATTTCAAAAAACAAGAATTTGAATGTTAAAGAAAAACTATCTGCAACAGATGATTATAGCAAGAAAAAGATAATATATAGTTTTGAAATCTTAGAGTATGCCGCAACTCATGCTGATGAGAATATTATTTCACTACTCTTAAATAATAAAGGCCGATTTAACAACTTTCAAGTATCATTAAACAAGGCTTTTGCTGCCTCAATATCAAGTGGAAATTTGAAAGTAATAAAAATTTTGCTTGATTCAGGAGCCGATGTTAACGCTGTTTGTCAGATTTGTTATGGTCAAACAGCTATTCAAACAGCAATTGAATATAGTAATTTCGACCTGTTTAATTATCTTATACAAAATGGCGCAGAGTTGAAAGTTCATAATAATTTTAACCGTACTCTTTTACATTCAGTTGCTCATACTCAAAATATTGAAGCGGCTAAGCTTCTTATTGCGAAAGGTTTAGATTTAAACGCTCAGGATAAAGATGGAGCAACACCACTTATTTATGCAGCAAGCAATGGTGATTTTGAAATGTTTAAACTATTAATAAGCAATGGTGCAATTCTAATGGCTAAGGAATTCGATGGAAGTGATGTACTCATGAGTGCCGTTGAAAATAGCAATCTTGATTTAGTGAATTTTATTCTTGATAAAGGCTTTGATATCAATCAAAAAAATAATAACGATGACACGCCTATTATAATTGCTTCTTACTCAAAACAACCTAAGGTAGTTGAACTTCTTGTTTCAAAAGGAGCTAATATAAACCAAACAAATAGTAAAGGGGAGACGGCATTACTTTGGGCAATCTGGAATAATGATGTTGAAACAGCAAAAATACTGATTGCGAAAGGAGCAGATTTAAATTCGATTGATTACCTAAAACCAGCAAAAAGGTATATAAAAGATAATGTCTTTATTGAATATTTGAAAGATAAGATTAAGGCTAAAGCTGTATAGTTGTTTATTTATAACTTGATCTTATTTATGTCATACTTCACCTATAACGAGCCAGTTTTTCGTCCCCCTGCCGAAGCTAACTCAGCAATAATTCAGGCAACCCTCGGATGTTCATGGAATAGATGTGCATTTTGTGAGATGTATACTTCTAAGTTGTTTAAGGTTCGAAAGATTGAGGAATTAAAACCTGAGATAGAAACGTTATCAAGTATTTATGCTGGATCGAAAAAAGTTTTTCTTGCCGATGGCAATGCATTTGTGCTATCGGCAAAAAATCTAACTCCGATTTTAGAAGAGATAAACAAGAAGTTTGGCAAGATTCAACGAATATCATCATATGCTTTACCAAAGGATATCTTAAGTAAAACGGATAGCGAGCTTAAAGAGTTAAGAGCCTTAGGTATAAAATTACTTTATATTGGTATTGAAACAGGCGATGAAGAACTACTTCAGCTCATCAATAAAGGGGAGACCTTTAACTCTACGGTTGATGGAATTCTTAAAGCGCATGGTGCTGGAATCGATACTTCCATCATGATTCTAAATGGACTTGGTGGAAAAAAGTACAGCCAGCAGCATGCTATCAACTCAGCCAAAATAATTAATAGAATTAATCCGAAATATCTTTCAACCCTAACATTGAGTTTCCCATTCGGTGAGCAGCATTTTCAGAACAAGTTTTATGGAGAATATATACCCCTAACTATTGTGGAACTTTTCGAGGAGCTCAAAACATTTTTATCGCTAACGGAGGTTAATAACGTGATTTACCGTAGTAATCACGTTTCAAATAATTTGAATCTTCAAGGAACATTATCAAAAGATAAGGAGAACCTGATAGAGCAGTTAACAAGAGCTATAAAAGAAACACCTCCTGGCTTATATCCATCATCTCCATTAATGCTTTGAGAATTATCAAACTCCAACAATATGAAAATAGGACTGCTCGTTTGCGATCATATTCAAAAGGATTTCCCCGATTATCCAACGCTTTTTAAGAGTTTATTCCCTCAATATGCTTTTGAGATATTCAATGTTTGCGATGGTGTTTTCCCCGAATCAGCATATGAATTTGAAGCTTGGTTAATTACTGGTTCTAAATTCTCAGTTTACGATGACATCGATTGGATAACTAGGCTAAAAACATTCGTTAAGGAGATTTATATTGCCGATAAATATTGCATTGGCATTTGCTTTGGACATCAAATGCTTGGTGAGGCGATGGGAGGAAAGGTTACTAAATCGGTTAATGGTTGGTGTGTTGGGGCTCATGAATTTGAGGTTTTGGAAAGGGAGGATTGGATGAAACCATTTCACGCAGAAGTAAATTTGTTGATGTCGTGCCAAGATCAGATAACCGTATTGCCCGAAAATAGCAAAGTACTAGCTCAATCATCTTTGTGCCCCGTTGGAATGATTAAAATTGGAAAGAAAATGCTAGGCGTTCAGGGACACCCAGAATTTTCAAATGATTACGCAAGATCGTTGATGGAGGATAGAGCAAACCGAATTGGAGCTGAAACGGTGATAGTCGGCATCGAAAGCTTAAACGATCACACACAAAGTTTAGAAATAGCGGAATGGATTAAGTGTTTTCTGAACCAGTAGAATTCTAATGTCTTATTATTTAATGTTTTAAAGTTGGTTTTATCGTTTCGAATTGTCTAAAACTAAAGTTGAAATTTTAATTTCAACCCTCTTTTTTCGGCTTTCGCCTACTCTTTATCCCGCCTAATCGATTGGTTCTATTTCAGCACGAATTTTAAATATAAGTTTGTTCCCATAAACTTGATACTGATATTTATGTTAATATCGATTAGTATACCAAAGTGGTTATCTTATATTTCATGTTCTAATTGTATGGCAAAACATAGCGGTTGGATAATTCCAACAATTTGGGTTGAATCCACTAATTTAACCGCATCATATTATAAGGAGTATCTTGGATTTAAGATAATTTTAAAAAATCCAATAAAGAGGAATTGTCCAATACTTATAATCAAAAATCGTAATGTGGTTTTAATTAAGGCGATTAATTCACACAATCAAAAAAAGAACCAAAGACTAACGCTAAATTTACGTCGAATTGATATCGAGTATTTACTATTGCGCCGTAAGGTTTGGGTGGTAAGCCCGATGATAAATAATTATTTTTTAGTAAAGGATTGTAATGGCATAGAAATTGTTTACAACACAAACTGATTTTGAACTTTATTCGATTTAATATTCTGCAAATTAGATATATAGATTAACTTTAAAATTTTATTAGTGAGATTATGAAACTATCAATGAAACTATTATTATGCCTGCTTCTCTTTTCATCTTTTCGAGTCAAAGCATTAACGGTTGATAATACTGATGGGAATTTCACCATTAGCGGTTATGTTAAGGATGCTTCAAACGGCGAGGTGCTTATTGGTTCAACAATTTTAGTAAAGGAAGAGAGTAAGGGTGCAGCAGCTAATATTTATGGTTTTTACTCCATCAGCCTTAAACCCGGAACCTATACTTTAGTTTTTTCTTTTATTGGTTTCAATTCACAAGAACGGATTGTGAAATTGGCCGAAAATACAACTATTAATGTAGAGCTCAATCTTGAATCTCAGGTAATTCAAGAACTGGTTGTTAGTCGCGAAAAGCCAAACTCAAATGTTGTAAAACCCGAAATGAGCGTATCAAGGTTAGAGATGAAGAGCATTCAAAAGATTCCTGCACTGATGGGCGAGGTTGATGTGATTAAAGCAATTCAGATGCTTCCTGGTGTTCAAACTACTGCAGAGGGCTCTTCAGGGTTTAGCGTTCGAGGGGGTGGAATTGATCAGAACCTTATAATATTAGACGAAGCCACGGTATACAATGCTTCACATCTTATGGGATTTTTCTCAGTTTTTAATAATGATGCCATACGAGATGTGAAATTATATAAAGGTGATATACCTGCAAATTATGGAGGACGACTTTCATCTGTACTTGACGTTCTAATGAAAGATGGTAATAATAAAAAGTTTACAGCAACTGGAGGAATAGGGCTTATCTCGAGCAGATTAACTCTCGAAGGACCAATAGTTAACGAAAAAACATCATTTATTATTTCCGCTCGAAGAACATATGCTGATCTTTTTTTCCCATTACTTACCGATACAAGTGCAAAGAAAGCGGTTATGTATTTCTACGATTTGAATCTAAAGATTAACCATCAAATAAATGATAAAAATCGATTGTATTTGTCGGCTTATTTAGGAAGGGATAATTTTGGACAAAAAGGGAGTTCTGAAGCTGGGTTTGGAAATCGAACCTTTACTTTAAGATGGAACCACCTGTTTTCTCCTCAACTTTTTTCTAATACAACTGCGATTATTTCAAAATACGACTATTCATTGGGGATGAACCAAGGTAGTTCAAAATATTTTTGGAAATCAAGCTTGCTGGATTATACTTTAAAGCAAGACTTTAACTACTATCTTACCCCCGAAAATGAAATAAAATTCGGTATATCATCTACTTATCATAATATTAACCCATGCAATGCATGGATGGAGGGTGATGGTAGCACCATAACCATTCCATATCCTAAAAATTACGAACTTGAGCATGCTGTATATATTTCGAATCAACAAAAAATTGGGAATCATCTTACTTTAAAATACGGTATTCGATATTCTATCTTTCAAAATGTTGGAAAAACTTCTAGCTATAGGTTCGATAAGGATTATAAAGTTATTGATACTATAAATTATCCAAGCGGCGAGGTTTTTCATACGTATCATGCTTTTGATCCCCGTTTGGGAATTGTTTATACCATTAACAATAAATCGTCGGTAAAGGCAAGTTACTCGCATACAACTCAATTTATGCAATTAGCTTCTAACTCAAATGGAGGTATGCCCCTTGATATTTGGTTTCCATCAAGCCCAAATATTAAGCCTCAAAAAGCGGATCAATATGCGTTAGGATATTTCAGAAACTTCTTTAATAATACAATTGAAACTTCTGTTGAAACCTATTATAAAGACATGTACAATGTTGTTGATTTTAAAGATCATGCATTGCTGCTCATGAACCCAAGAATGGAGGGCGAAATAAGAACTGGGAAAGCCCATGCTTACGGTGTTGAATTCTTTATAAAAAAGAATGATGGTAAACTAACCGGTTGGGTCAGCTATACTCTATCAAAAGTAAAACGAAAAATACCTGAAATTAATGATGGGAAAGAATATCCCGCACCATACGATAAGCCCAATAATATTAATGTCATTTTAAATTACGAATTTACCAAACGATTTATGATTTCAGCGAATTGGATTTATGCAACAGGAACTCCAATGACTGCTCCAGTTGGAACATTTGAGTACAATAATACAGTGAACAAAATCTATTCAAGCCGAAATGGTTATCGGATGAGAGATTACCATAGGCTTGATTTATCTGCTTCCTTAAAAGGAAAGGGACGAGCAGATAGATTTTGGCATGGTGAATGGGTATTTTCAATGTATAATGCGTATGGTAGGCATAACGATTGGATTCTTAATTTTATTCAAGACAAGAATAATCCTAGAAAAATGGTTGCTCAAAGAATGTACCTTCCATTTGTATTCTTTCCTAGCATTACCTATAACTTTACTTTTTAAAAAAAATAATTTATGAAAACAAATAATAATATTTATTCAATAATACATGTCATAAGTATTTGTGTAATGGCTTTACTTTATTCATGTACCGAAGAAATAACGATGCCTTTCGATAGTACTTACGCAAGATTAGTTGTGGACGGATCTATTACAACAGATACAATGAAGCATAAAGTAAGGCTGACCCTATCCGGTGATGCATTGTATAACCAACCAGTTCAGGTAATATCAAATGCGGTAGTAACAATTTCTGATGGTAGCAATGAATTTACACTTCATGAAAATATTCAAAACAAAGGAATATATGAAACTGATTCAACAGTTTATGGAGTACCTGGTAGAACATACACATTGCTAATATCCAATGTTGATGTTAATGATGATGGTCTTTTTGAAGACTATAGTGCACAATCGTACTTGAAAAAAGAAAATCCTATTGATTCAATTCAAATAGAATATGATGGTCGTATTCCAGGTTATGCTGGTTGGATTATTAGTCTATTTGCTCCGGAAATTGGTGGAGGTAGAAATTTTTACCTGATGAAAGCCTATAAAAATAATGTGTTGCTCACTGACAGCACCTATGAGTACAATTATATGAGTGATAATACAGGTTTCAACGGTGGATATTTTGATGGCTTCCCTGTTTACATGTTACAAAAAGCAAAAATTGACGAAAAAGTACAAAAAGGAGATACTGTTACCCTAGAAATGGATGGAATAAACGAGGACTATTTCAATTTTATATCTGATTATATTCAGGAGTATAATCCAAAGATTCCCATTTTTAGTGGGCCATCTGCTAATATATCGACTAATATTGAACCCAAAGGTAAAGCGGTTGGTTTTTTTGCAGCCTATTCTATTGCAAGGTGTACTAGGATATATAAGTAGGTATTATTTGTATTCAAAATTTTAAGCTTAGTTTTTCGTATCCCGGATTCTCTATAATATATTGACCTCATCAATCCTTTGATGAGGTCAATATCATTTTGTAAGTATCATTTTTTCTTTTAAAAAAATCTATTACTTTTATTTAACGTTAGCAGTAATGTTGAAAAAACGAATACTCAATGATAAATTAAATTTATAATTAAAGTTGTATATTATGATTGGATTAAGAGCCTGTTTAGAAATTTCTCACCATCATAGCGATGGAAGCTACGAGTACCCAAGCCTCGCTTGATTCCATATTCGCTTCATAATCCTTGCTGAGCCTTCGAGACCACATGAGCCAAGAAATCGAACGCTCCACGA
>JANYLA010000131.1 GCA_025361485.1 Bacteroidales bacterium | reverse complement strand
GTAATCGAGAAATTCTCAATGAAACTGAACGATAAATACATAATAGCTGCAGTTGCTTTAGTTTTTCTAGGCATTTTCTTGTTTTGGTTCCTTAATAATCCTGTTAAAGATTTATCGGTTAGCGTTCCGGGTCAGGATAATCGTCCTGCAAAGGGTTCAGATACCAACGAGGTTATTAATATTGGTGAAAAGTTTATCGAGTACGAGAAAGTTGCATCAGGATTAACTGGGAAATGGACTCAATTCCGCGGTGCAGATTTTGACAATATCAACAAGGAGAGCATTAAGCTGATTGATAAGTGGGAGAAAGATGAGCCAAAGATTGTTTGGAAGGTCGATTTAGGTGAGGGTCACGCTGCACCTGTGATTTACAATGGCAAAGTCTATCTTCTCGATTACGACGAAATTAAGAAATCTGATGCATTACGTTGTTTCACTTTAGAGACTGGAAAAGAACTATGGAAACGATCCTATAAGGTGCATGTTAAGCGTAATCACGGTATGTCGAGGACTGTCCCTGCTATTAACGATAAGTATATCGTAACCATTGGACCTCGATGTCAGGTGATGTGTTCCAACCCTCAAACAGGCGATTTACTTTGGGGTGTAGATTTGGTAAAAGAGTACAAAACAGAAGTTCCATTCTGGTATACAGGGCAATGTCCGTTTATTGAGAATAATATAGTTGTTATAGCCCCTGGAGGCTCATCGCTTTTAATTGGCGTTGATTGTGCTACAGGTAAAGTTGTTTGGCAAACTCCAAATCCCGATGGCTGGAAGATGTCGCATTCATCGGTAATGCCAATGGTTTTTGGAGGAAAAAAGATGTATGTGTATGCTGCTATTGGAGGAATTGTTGGTGTATCGGCTGAAGGTGCTGATATTGGAAGGATTCTATGGAAAACGGTGGCATTTTCACCATCGGTTGTTGCTCCATCACCTTTAATTCTTAGTAATGGTAAAATCCTTATAACAGCTGGTTATGGAGCTGGTTCGATGCTATTTCAACTTGTTCAGAATGGAGGTGGTTTTGATGTAAAGGTTTTACAAAAGTATAGACCCGTTGAAGGGCTTGCCTCGGAGCAGCAAACACCAATCTTTATGAATGGCTATATCTTTTGTATTCAGCCAAAAGATGCAGGGGGAGCCCGAAATCAGTTGATTTGCTGCAAGGCTGATGATTGTAAGAATATCTTGTGGACAAGCGGAAAAACCGATAGGTTTGGGCTTGGGCCATATATAATTGCCGATGGAAAGTTCTTTATCCTGAATGATGATGGTGCACTAACCATCGCTAAGGCAACTGCATCAGGCTGGGTTCAATTGGATAAAACGCTCGTTATCGAGGGGCAGGATTCCTGGGGGCCAATTGCCATTGCTGATGGATATTTACTGATGCGAACCTCAAAGCAGATGGTTTGTGTTGATATTCGGAAAGATTAAACACAGAGGCACAGAGACACAGAGAAAAGGGAATTAAAAGAACTTATATGAAACAGAAAGTAATTATTTGGCTATCGTTAATACTTCTTCTGGTGGTTGTGGCTTTTATGGTCAAGGATTTCTTTTATCAACCCAAAAGCAGTAACGAAAATCCGTACGAGTATAAGATGGATAAGCTAAGGCATATCGATTCATCATTAATTACATATATCGAAGTTCATCAGATAAAACCTGATATAGAGGTTTTACATGGTATTGTCATTGATAAATCGGATAATATCTACCTTGCAGGTAAGGATAGAGTGATGATTTATGATTTCGAACTGAATCTGAAAACGTCATTTAAAATAGGTATCGAGGCAAAATGCATTGCTGTTGGCGATGATTCTAAAATCTATCTTGGAGTTAATGACCATGTAGAGGTATATGATAATATTGGGACAAAACTAAAATCGTGGAGTCCAATCAACGTTAAGTCTGTAATCACAAGTATAGCGTTATCCGAGAAGTATGTTTACGTTGCTGATGCGGGTAATCGAATTGTATATCAATATGATACAGAGGGTACTCTTCAGAAAGAGATTGGAAAGAAAAACCCCGAAAAGGGAATTCAAGGTTTTATCATTCCTAGCCCATATTTCGATTTGCTAATCGGTCGTGAAGGGGAACTTTGGGTTGTTAATCCTGGTCGTCATCAACTTGAATCCTATAATGAGAAGGGTGATTTGATTTCATCATGGAACAAAACATCTATGGATGTTGAAGGCTTTTGCGGATGTTGTAACCCCTCAAATATTGCAATGCTATCCGATGGCTCTTTTGTAACTAGCGAGAAGGCAATTGAGCGGGTTAAGATTCACCTACCATCGGGGGAGTTTAAGTGCGTTGTGGCATCGCCTGATAAATTTGTTGAAGGCACTCATGGGATTGACCTAGCTGTTGATTCAAAGGATAGGATTTATGTTTTAGACCCAGAGAAAAAGATGGTCAGTATTTATGTTAAAAAGAAATAGATGATATATGGATAGAAGAAAATTCTTATCATCAGTAGTTAGAGGCAGTATTCTAGTCGGGTTGACGGCTACAAGTGGCTATCTTCTTACAAGAAAGGGTGAGAGCGGTTTGCAGTGTAATTCAATATGTAATGACTGTAAGACATTGCCAATTTGTACAAAGCCCGAAGCCATTGAGGTGAAGAGAGAGGCAACACGAACAACGAAATAGGAACTTATCAAGGTAAAATGGAAAGTTCAGATAAAAAGAAAAAGGGTGGATTAAGCCGTAGGGATTTCATCAATAGCAGTATTAGATTCTCTGTTATTCTTGGCATTGGAGCGATTGGAGGGAAACTTTTGACTAGGACGCAAGTTCGCCAAATGGTTTGGCAGCTCGATACATCGAAGTGTATTCAATGCGGACGTTGTGCTACAAATTGTGTAAAGACTCCATCGGCTGTAAAGTGCGTGCATGTTTATAGCATGTGCGGTTACTGCGATTTGTGCGGAGGTTACTTCAGACCCGAAGTTAAGGAGCTGACCACTGCTGCCGAGAATCAGCTTTGCCCTACAAGCGCCATAAGACGTACGTTTGTTGAGGACCCCTATTTTCAGTTCGATATTGATAGGGATTTATGCAATGGCTGCGGCAAGTGTGTAAAGGGATGCGGAGCATTTGGGAATGGTTCGCTGCAGTTGCAGGTTTGCCACGACCTTTGCGATAATTGCAACGAGTGCGCCATTGCTCGCGATTGTCCTGCTGATGCGTTTAGCCGAGTGCCATCAGATAACCCTTATCTATTTTCGGGGTATGATAGTAAGAAGAAAGGATAAAAATTCCTTAGTGATACTTTGTGTAATCCTTTGAGACCTTAGTGGTAAAAAAATAAACCACAAAGAGCACGAAGTGCATCACAAAGGAACACAAAGAGAAAAAAGACCAATAGTTTGATTAATGTAGGATTTGAACATGAAGAAAGCAGCAGCATATATTATTCTTATTTTATTGATATCGTTTCAGCTATACAACGTTTTTGCTGTACAGCGATTTCCAAAGCCTGAGTTTGAATCGGGATATGTTCAGCCATCAACATTGGCACCAAACCCTCGTGCTGAGGCATTGGCCATATTGGATGTTGTGGTTTTGCTTGTTACCCTATCGGTTGCAACTTGGATGATTATTAAGAAACGCTCACGTGATGGCGTATTTTGGATTTCGATATTCACAATTGCTTACTTTGGCTTTTTCCGCGAGGGATGCATCTGCTCTGTAGGTTCTGTGCAAAATATAACCTATGCGTTGTTTAACCCAAACTATAGTATTCCAATTTCTGCAATCCTATTTTTTGCAGTGCCAATTATATTTACTCTGTTTTTTGGACGTACATTTTGTGCTGCTGTTTGTCCTCTTGGGGCAATTCAGGATGTTTTTGTGTTTCGTCCTGTAGCCCTTAAATCGTGGGTGCTAAAGGTGCTCGGTTTAATTCCGTTCATCTATTTAGGTCTTGCCATACTTTATGCGGCTACGGCCACCGATTTTGTGATTTGTCGTTACGACCCATTCGTCGGATTTTTCAGGCTTAACGCTAGTTTTATGATGTTTATGCTCGGAGCAGTTCTTCTACTACTTGGAGTATTTATTGCCCGACCATACTGTAGATTCCTTTGTCCTTATGGGGTTCTCCTGAATCTGGCAAGTAGGGTATCGAGAAAACATTTAACCATAACACCTGCGAAATGTATCCAATGCAAACTTTGCGAGGATTCATGTCCATTTGGAGCGATAGATAAACCGGTTCAGATTAAAGAGAAAGAGGAGAGTTCAAAGGCAGTTCGAAGAATAATTCTGCTTACTGTAATTATTCCTTTGTTAGTTCTTGTTGGAGGATATGTTGGTTCAAGGTTTCACGAAAATTTGGCAAGTGTCAATCATGATGTTCGATTAGCACAGGAATTGCTGCACCCTGATAAAACACAACCCGAGAGCTTTGAGGTAACAGCATTTAAATCGGCAGGCAAGTCGGTTGAAGAGTTTTATAAAGAGACAGCATCAATCGTTGATATGTTTTATATAGGTGGATGGATTTTAGGAGGTTTTATCGGATTGATTTTTGGGTTAACCCTGACAAGCCTATCGATATTCAAGTATCAGGAGGATTATACTCCAAACAAAGGGACATGCCTTAGCTGCGCTAGGTGCATCGATTTTTGTCCTGTAAAACCAGAATTATAAAAATATAATGAAAACAATAAACACTTAATATCACAAAGGATACAATGAGGACACAGAGTTAAATTCTCTGTGTAACTCCGTGAAAAACTCTGTGTAACTCTGTGTCAAAAAATTACTCGATTTAATATGAATCAGGCATTGAAAAAGTACATCGAAAATGTTCGCCTTTGGCGAGGTGTTGCAATCGTTGCAGGGGTTTACTCCTTTATCTTTTGTATTTTGATAATTGCTAACTTCACTCAGATAAACAGGGTTGACCCTGTTAATACAAAGGTTATAAATGCACTTGTTGAACGACTAAAAGAGAATCCCAACGATAATCAGCTAAGGGAGGAGATTCGCGAGTTAGACTTACTTGCACGTAAGGCCTATTTCACCAACCAATGGCAGATTCGCAACGGTGGATATATGCTGATGCTAGGTGTGCTTGTTTTGATAATTGCCTTGCAATTCATTCGATTAGCCACAAAGGAATTACCTGTTGTTAGCACTGAGAGTAGTGATAAACTTCTCTACACCCAAAAAACTGCTCGATTGTGGATTTCAATAGGCGGTGGAATCCTTGTGATTGTTGCCTTGATATTTGCATTTCTGACTCAGAGTCAGCTTAAATCAACATTTCAAAATGCAGCAATAGCATCAAATCCAGAGGATAAGGGTAAGCAAGAAGTTCCTGTAGTTCAAGAAAAAACAGAAGTTGCAAAGACTGAGCCTAGTAAGGTTGAGGTAGTAAAATCAACTGAAGTAGTTAAGGCAGAAAACAGTGTGAATCCAACTCAAAAAGAAGTTCAAACACAACAAGTCGTAAAACAAGTGGTGGCAACTGGCGATTTTCCATCTGATAATGAATTGAAAAGTAACTTCCCTAATTTCCGAGGCTATGCTGGAAATGGAATAGCATATCAAAAAAATATCCCAACAAGTTGGGATGGCGCAACTGGGCAAAATATCCTTTGGAAAGTGGCAATACCTCTTCCTGGTTACAATTCTCCAGTAATTTGGGGCGATAAGATTTTTGTTGCTGGCGCTAATGCTACAAAATGCGAGGTTTACTGTTTCGATAGAAATTCGGGGAAATTGCTTTGGACTGCAAATGCCGATAACATAACAGACTCACCGGTAACTGAGCCAAAAGTTCAGGGCGATACGGGATACTCTGCACCAACTATTTCTACCGATGGTAGAAGAGTTTACGCAATCTTTGCAAATGGAGATATTCTTGCCATTGATATGAATGGGAATAGGGTTTGGGCAAAGAATATGGGAGTGCCTCAAAATCATTATGGACATTCATCTTCGCTTATAACCTACAAAGGGCTTGTTATTGTTGAGTTCGATAGTAGAACAAATCCAAGGGTATTTGCTTTGAACTCATCAACTGGTGACGAAGTGTGGAGTACTCCTCGGAAAGTAAAGATTTCTTGGTCTTCGCCAATATTAGTGAATACTGGGAGTCGAAATGAGTTGATGCTTGTTGCTGAACCTTCGGTTGCTTCTTATGATCCTGCAACTGGCAAGCAGCTCTGGAGCATCGATTGTATCTCAGGCGAGGTTGGTCCATCGCTTGCATACGCCGATGGCGTTGTGTTTGCGCTTAACGAATACGCTAGTTTATCAGCTATAAAGGTTGGCGATACTCCAGAAAAGTTATGGGAGAGTTCTGATTATCTATCGGATGTTCCTAGTCCTGTGGCAACTGATAAATATCTATTCGTTGTAACAAGTTATGGTACTGTTGTTTGCTACGATGCGAAGAATGGAACAAACTATTGGACAAAAGAGTTTGCCGATGGATTCTACTCATCACCAATTATTGCCGAAGGCCGAATTTACCTAATGGATAAGCAGGGAGTTATGCATATTTTCAATGCTGATAAGACTTTTACACCGGTTGGAGAGGCTAAACTAGGCGAAAAATCGGTTTGTACACCTGCCTTTGCAAATGGAAGAATTTATATCAGAGGTGATAAGAATTTGTATTGTATAGGAAAGTAAAAAGATAGAACGCTGATAACAATGATTTAAGCGAATAAAAGCAGATAAAAAATCCGTGAAAATCAGTTTTTTTTGCGTCATCTGCGTTCTAATATTTGGTATTTATGGAAAAGGATATTATAGAAATAGTAGATAGAATAGTTGAATCGAAAGGTAGAGCGGTTGAGGCGGTAATTCCAATTTTGCAGGAAATCCAAAATCATTATAACTATCTTCCTAAAGAAGCTTTGCAGCGGGTTTGCGATATCACAGACATTACGCCATCACGAATTTACGGAATATCTACATTTTATACTCAGTTTAGGCATAAACCCGTTGGTAAGCATATTATCAAGGTTTGTGTTGGTACCGCATGTCATGTTAAGGGTGCGATGCTTGTTTATGATTCGTTTCGTCGCAAGTTAAACCTAAAGGATGATGAGGAGACCGATGCCAAAGGGCAATTCACTATCGAGAAGGTCGCATGTCTTGGTTGCTGCACAATTGCTCCTGTAGTTCAGATTGGAAGTATAACCTATGGTCATGTAACATCAGAATCGGTGTCCGAGGTTATTTCTGATTTTCTATCAGCAAAGAATGGAGGCTCTTCAACAGGAATTATTCCTTTTGTAGATAGTAAAGATATTCAAGGTGAAATAAGGATAGGGTTAGGCTCATGCTGTGTGGCAAGCGGCAGTTCTGGCGTTAAGGAGGAACTAGAGAAAACGCTGATCAAAAGTAAGATTAACGTAAGCGTTAAGCATGTTGGTTGTGTAGGTATTTGCAATCAGGTTCCGATGCTCGAAGTACATAAGCCTGGCGAAGCAGTATCGTATTACACCAAAATTAAACCCGATGAGGTACGAGAGGTTATTCATCGTCATTTTAAACCTCACAACCCTTTTACAAGGTTTAAGAGCAATATCTATAACTATTTTGAAGAATTAGTCTTCGATAGCGCACCAAAATCTATCCGAAGATATTCGTCCGAAAGCACTGATACCCCTGTTGCAGAGTTTTTGAATGGGCAGATGAATATTGCCACCGAGCATCGAGGTATCCTTAAACCTACCGATATTAAAGAGTACAAGCGGTTAGGTGGATTTAGCGCATTGAGCAATTGCCTAAAGGTTAAAACTCGCGAAGAGGTTATCAATTCTATAAAAGAGAGTGGTCTTAGAGGTCGTGGTGGTGCAGGTTTCCCCACAGGAACAAAATGGCAATTGGTTGCCAATGAGGTTGCAGATAAAAAGTATGTGATTTGCAATGGCGACGAGGGCGACCCCGGTGCGTTTATGGATAGGATGCTGCTTGAATCTTATCCGTTCCGTGTGATTGAGGGAATTATTATTGCTGCATATGCCGTTGGGGCAACAGAGGGGATATTTTATATCCGAGCCGAATATCCATTAGCGTTAATTCGCATTCGTGAGGCGCTGAGTTTATGCGAAAAGGAGGGATTGCTTGGCGATAATATCTTAGGAACAGGATTCTCATTTCGTCTTAAAATTTTCGAGGGTGCAGGAGCGTTTGTCTGTGGCGAGGAGTCGGCCTTAATAGCCTCTATTGAAGGTAAGCGTGGCTACCCAACCATGCGTCCTCCATACCCATCGAGTAATGGTTTGTGGGGGAAACCAACCCTAATTAATAATGTTGAAACCTACTCGCAGGTATCGTGGATAATTAGAAAAGGAGCTGAAGCATTTCATAGTATTGGTACAAAACTTAGCAAGGGGACAAAGGTTTTTGCGCTTGCAGGCAAGATAAATCGTGGGGGATTGATTGAAGTCCCAATGGGTATTTCAATTCGTAAGATTATTGAGGATATCGGTGGAGGTATTCCTAATGGCAAGAAGTTTAAAGCAGTTCAGATTGGCGGTCCATCGGGTGGTTGTATTCCAGCATCGATGACCGATACCCCAATCGATTACCACTCACTTGTTCAGGCTGGCGCCATGATGGGCTCTGGAGGGCTTATCGTTCTTGATGAGGATGATTGCATGGTTGATATTGCTCGGTACTTCTTAACCTTTACGCAAGACCAATCGTGCGGACGATGCACTTTCTGTCGTATTGGAACAAGAAGAATGCTTGAAATCCTGAATAAGATAAGCAGCGGTAAAGGAACGTTGGCTGACCTAGATACTCTTGAACAGTTGGCGCATAGCACAAAGAAGGGGAGTATTTGCGGATTGGGCAAAAGTGCACCAAATCCAGTACTAACAACATTGAAGTATTTCAGAGAGGAGTACGAAGCGCATATCAATGGCAAGTGCTTAACAGGCAAGTGTAAGGAGATGATTACTTACGATATCACCGATGAGTGTATTGGATGTACAAAGTGCGCGCAGCGCTGTCCATCGGATGCAATTGAACCAAAGCCGTACGAGTTGCATCACATCGATACTGAAAAGTGCATCAAGTGCGATATCTGTAAGCAGATTTGTCCTGTGAATGCGGTAATAACAAGGTAGACCTTAACCACAAAGGAACACAAAGGTTTTTCACGAAGAACACAAAGGGAAATTATGAATGTCGAAGATGTTTTTAAAATGGTACTTGATTGTTCTTTTAAGGTACATTCGGCTCTTGGACCAGGATTGCTTGAAAGTGCTTATGAGGAATGTTTATATTATGAACTCTCACAATTGGGCTTAAAGGTTGAGAAGCAAAAGCCATTACCTTTAGTGTATAGAGAGGTTAAACTCGATGCGGGTTATAGGGTTGATTTGTTGGTTGAGAGTTGTGTGATTGTCGAATTGAAATCTGTTGAAACTATAAGTGATGTGCATTTAGCACAGATACTTACATATCTGAAATTATCAAATTGTAAACTTGGTTTATTAGTTAATTTTAATGTAAAGCATTTAAAGGATGGGATAAAGAGGGTAATTCTATGATTTCCTTTGAGAATCCTTCGTGTTCTTTGTGGTTAAATAAAGAAATGTTATTCAAATTATAAACTAGTGCTGTTGGTTAATCTTAAAGTAAAGTACCTTAAGGACGGAATAAAGAGATTTATACTTTGATTTCCTTTGTGAATCCCTTAGTGTCCTTTGTGGTTAAAAATAGAAATATGATTCATCTAAAAATAAATAACAACGTAGTTGCTGTTCCTGCTGGGACAAGCGTTCTTAATGCGGCTAAGTCAATTGGAATTGATATTCCTTCGATGTGCTACCTTGAGGGTAATCGGAATCATCCATCGTGCATGGTTTGTATGGTAAAGGATTTAAGGTCAAACACTTTATTCCCATCCTGCGCAATGCCTGTTGAAACCGATATGGACATTATCACAGATGATGAGGAGGTAAGGAGTGCCCGTAAGGATGCGTTGGAACTGCTACTCAGCGACCATGTTGGCGACTGCGAAGCACCTTGTCGCACGGCTTGCCCTGCATTTATGGATATCCCACAAATGAACCGGCTTATTGCCGCAGGAAAGCATTTGGATGCTCTTAAGGTAGTGAAAGAGGAGATTGCTCTTCCATTTATTCTTGGGCATATTTGTACCGCTCCATGCGAAAAGGTTTGCCGCAGAAAACAGGTCGATAACGCTGTTTCTATCTGTCTTTTGAAAAGATTCACCGCATTTAACGACTCAAATGAGCAATCCAATTATCTACCTCAAAAGGAAAAATCAACCAATAAGAAGGTTGCTATTATTGGTGCAGGACCATCGGGCTTAGCTTGTGCTTTTCATCTTCAAAAGTTAGGACATTCATGCACCGTTTTTGAGGCAAATGCAGAGGCAGGAGGGACTCTACTTCAAGTTTCCCCTGATGAAATGCCAAAGGAGATTATTAATGTTGAGGTTGAACTAATTAAAGCACTTGGCGCTGAGTTTAAGCTAAATACAAAGGTTACACCTGAGCAGTTTAAGTCTGAAATCCAGAAATCATTTGATGCCATTGTATTTACATCGGGCGATATAACCAAAACCAACGTGGCTGAATTTGGTTTGAATGCCACGCCAACCGGATTGGTTGCCAATAAGGAATCATTTATGGTTGATGGTTCTGGGATTTTTGCCTGTGGTAGTGCGTTGTTTCCACTAAAGATGGCTGTTAAGGCCGTTGCTCATGGCAAAGAGGCTGCATTCTCAGTGCATAAGTTTTTAGGAGGAAAGCCTGTTGCCAATAGATACGATAGGTTTAACTCTAAATTTGGACTTCTTCAACCATCGGAGATTATTGAATATTTGAAGGAATCAGTTGATGTTAATGTTATCACGCCCAAAGGCGGACGATTAGCAGGTTTTACAGCCGACGAGGCTGTTGAGGAGGCAAAACGCTGCTTGCATTGCGATTGTCGCAAACCAAACACTTGCAAGCTCCGACTATATGCCGATGAGTATAAGATCGATAGAAAAAAATATTCATTGGGTGAGCGAAATACGCTAAAGAAGCATTTTCAGCATGAGATAGTGGTTTATGAACCCGAAAAGTGTATTAAATGCGGTTTGTGTATCGAGATTACATCAAAGAATAAGGAGTTAACAGGATTAACCTATATTGGACGTGGGTTTGATGTTCGGGTTGATATTCCTTTTAATCGGGAGTTAGGCGAAGCCTTAACCCAAACGGCAAAAGAGTGCGTTGATGCTTGCCCTACGGGGGCGATATCATTTAAAACTCGGTGACTCTCTGTGTCCACCTCTGTGCTCTCTGTGTAATTTTCTTTCACAGAGTTTCACAGAGAAATTCACAGAGTTACACAGAGAAAATAAGGTTATGAAGAAACTAACAATCATATTACTACTCATTGCAAATATTGCAATTGCACAGGATAACTCCAGTTGGCCATGCTTTCGTGGAAACCAATCGCTGAATGGCTACTCAAACGTGCAGTTACCAAAATCGCTAAAGTTACTGTGGTCGTTCAAAACCGAGGATGCAATAAAATCCTCACCCATTATTCAGAATGGAAGTATCTATATCGGCTCAAACGATGGTTATATTTACTCAATCTCTGATAAGGGAGTCCTTAATTGGAAATACAAATCTGCCACGTCCATTGAATCGCCACCGCTTTATCTCGATAATACAATTTACGTAAGTTCACTAGAGGGCTCTGTTTATGCCATCGAGGCAAAATCGGGTAAACTTAAATGGGAATACAAAACCGATGGCCAGATATCCGGCTCAGCCAACTGGTTTTTGGCTCCAGATATGAAGAGCAAAAGGATAATGGTTGGTAGCTACGATTTCTTTTTGCATTGCATCGATATCTCAACAGGAAAGGCTATTTGGAAGTACGAAACCGAAAACTATATCAACGGAACACCATCCACTAACGGTGAGTATGCAACCTTTGGGGGTTGCGATGGAAAGCTTTATCTTGTAGATGTTAAGACCGGGAAATTGACCGATAAGATTGATATTGGAACTTACATGGCTGCATCGGCAGCCATTGATGGCGGAAAGGTATATTTTGGTAATTACGATGGGGGCTTCTATTGCGCGAATCTGACCACCAAAAAGATTGAGTGGACCTATAAAGGAAAGATGCCAACCATTTCATCGCCTGCTGTTGCTGGCGATAAGGTTGTAGTTGGCTCGCAGGATAAAAGTGTTTACTGCTTCGATAAGGCAACGGGCAAGGTACTTTGGACTTTCAAAACATTAGGCAAGGTCGATAGTTCGCCTGTAATTGCTAAGAATACCGTTGTGGTTGGCTCGGGTGATGGTCGAATCTATATGATCGATTTGAACAAAGGCGAGAAAATTTGGTCTTATGAAATTGGC
>JANYLA010000096.1 GCA_025361485.1 Bacteroidales bacterium | reverse complement strand
GTTTGACTTATAACGAAACGCTAGTGATAACAAACAAATCATAAGGTTTTACGCCCTGACTTGAAGCAAAAAAGTTAACGAGTAAGGGCGCAATTACTATCGAAGCCAAGAAAGCTCCTGTAACTCCAAGAATGGCATACTCAACCTTACCTTTAAGAATGTATGAAAATGGAATAATCGCTACACCAGGCGGGGCTGCAGCGATAACTACAAATCCATAGAAAAGGTTTTTACTTGGCATTAACCACCATGCCAATGGTAGGAGTACAATAGTAAATAGAACATAGTTGAGCATTGCACCCATAAACATTGGTTTTGTGAAATGTAAAGGATTCTTAAGATGTTCAATGCTGATACCCGTCATTGAGAAAGCCATGGTTACAGCCAATGCCAAAAAAGTATAGTCCTTTAAAAGAGCAGCCTTATCGCCTGCAAACAGTCCAAGCATTACGGCAAAAACAAGAATAGAATTTCGATTTAAGAGATTTCTTTTTATAAAATTAATCATTAACGTTACTTTAGCGAATTATTTGATAAAGGTAATATATACCTATTTAACTCTACCATATTTATTAATACGATGATAGGAACTTTATATTTAATACCCACAACAATTGGTTCGGAGAGATGGGATTCGGTTATCCCTCAAGCCGTAATTACTCAAACTCGTTCATTAAAGCACTTTATTGTTGAAGATATAAGAACAACCAGACGGTATCTATCAAAAATAGGTGTTCTAACACCTATCGATCAAATCGATTTTCAGCTACTCAACGAGCATACCAAGCAAACCGAAATCGAGATGCTATTAAAACCTTTAATGGAAGGAATTGATGTTGGTTTACTCTCTGAGGCAGGATTACCTGCAGTTGCCGATCCTGGATCTCAACTTGTTGCGATTGCTCACCGGAAAGGTATTAAAGTTGTACCATTAACAGGGCCAAGTTCAATCTTTTTAACCCTTATGGCAAGCGGTTTAAATGGACAGAATTTTGCATTCGTTGGTTACTTACCAATAAAATCAGACGAAAGAAAAAAACGAATTAAGCAATTAGAACTACGCTCAAAACAAGAGAAGCAAACACAAATTTTTATTGAAGCACCTTACCGAAATCTTCATGTTTTTCAGGATATTCTCAACGAGTGCAATTCTGAATCATTACTAACGCTTGGAGTAGAGTTAACAACCACATCGGAAAACATTAGCACAAAAAAAATCCGAGAGTGGAAAAATTCAGTACTCCCGGATATCAATAAGAAGAATTGCGTGTTCTGTATCCTTACATAAAAAAATGTCAGCTATTTTGGAGCAACCTTTACGAGTTCTATTTCAAAAACCAAAGGAGTATAAGGTGGAATAACCGTTGCTCCATTACTATTTCCTGATGATCCATACATATACTTTGAGGGAATTACAAACTTTGACTTTTCACCCTCTTTCATCTGTTTAACGGCTAAATGAAAACTTGGTGAAAATGGTCCCTGGTTTTCATATTTTTCAAAAAAACCAATTTTCATCTTTAGTGATTGATATGTTTTATTAGAGTTATATGTACCATTATTAATCGCTACGCTTTTAATATTTGTATCAAAAATAAAACCATCAAGAAAACGGCCAGTATAGTTCACTGTTACAATTGAATCTTTTGCAACACCACCATTATCGATACCTGACGAAACCAATTTATAATAAATACTATCCGATCTGAGGCTATAACCTAAACTATCAGCCAAATAATCATTAATCAATGAATTTTCGTATTCTTTAATATCTCCTTTAAATACTTTAACCAATTCTATATCATAAATTAATGGTGAATATGAAGGGATAGAACCATATCCATTTTTTCCATAACCAAGACTTGATGGGAAAATTAATCGTGCTTTCCCTCCTTCTTTCATCATACCAATCCCTTCATTAAGACCTTTTAAGTATGGTACATTTGTTAGGTATTGATCAAGAAATGGCACATAATGCGTATTGTAACTAAAAAGACCATTATCTATTGCCGTTTGTTTTATGGTAGTTAAATAAATATCATTATCTAGATTTTTTTGCGAATAAGAATAAATTACCCAATCGCTATCGGAAGGAGAAATATCAGATCCCTTAATTTCTTCAATAAAGTATAACCCACTAGTTGTTTTACAAGAATCAGGAATTTTATTGACTTTAATCCAAGCTTCAAACCTAGCCATTTCATCACCTTTGGGATCCTCTGTAATTCTGTCGCAACCAGCCGACAAAAGCAGAAAAAGGATTAATAAAAAAAAGGGAAATCTACTGTTCATAATTTAATTATCTGTTAATTATTTAATACTGTCAAGTCTAATTCTATAACGAATTGTTTCATATGGTTTTACCAGTTTGTTTCCCTTATTACCAAATCCTAAGTATGAGGGTAAAACCAGTTCAGTAATTCCTGTCTCTCGGGTCAGCATAAAACCTAACCGTACACCCTCCGGTATTGTATCGTTTGAAAGCACAATCTTCCGATTCCCAATACCCAAATCCTTAATAATCGTTCCATCTGGTAAAGTTCCCTTGTACCAACCATAAATTGTATCCGTTTTTGAAGG
>JANYLA010000049.1 GCA_025361485.1 Bacteroidales bacterium | reverse complement strand
AAGCACGTAATAGCAGCGCAGCGCATTATGGACGATATCATCGACCTTGAACTGGAGAAGATTGATGCCATTCAAGGAAAGATTGATGTGGACCCTGAGGATGAAGAGATAAAACAAGTTGAGCGCAATTTATGGCGCAAGATTCGCCAGAAAGCCCTTGAAGGACGACGTACTGGCATTGGTATTACCGCCGAGGGCGATATGCTCGCAGCGTTGAACCTTCGCTACGGTACAGATAATGCAACCGACTTTGCGGTTGAAATTCATAAAGCATTAGCCATTGAGGCTTACCGTTCATCTGTATATCTTGCAAAAGAGCGTGGTCCATTTCCAATTTTTGATCCACAGCGCGAGAAGAATAACCCTTTTATCAACAGGTTAAAGGATGAAGATGAGACCCTATACAGCGATATGCTTAAATATGGTCGTAGAAATATTGCTCTGCTAACCATTGCTCCAACCGGAACAACCAGCTTAATGACCCAAACATCATCGGGAATTGAGCCTGTATTCCTACCTGTTTACAAGCGCCGCCGTAAGGTTAACCCCGGCGATGTGAATGTTAACGTAACCTTTACCGATGAGGTTGGCGACAATTGGGAAGAATTCAACGTGTTCCACCATATGTTCCTTGTTTGGCTTGAAGTTAATGGTTACAACGTGGAAGAGGTAAAAACCTATAATTCCGATCAGATTGATGAGCTGGTAGCAAAATCACCTTACTATAAAGCTACATCCAACGATGTTGATTGGGTGAGCAAGGTAAAAATGCAGGGTCTAATTCAGAAATGGGTTGACCATTCCATTAGCGTTACTGTTAATCTTCCTAATGATGCAACTGAAGAGATGGTTGCGAAAGTTTACCAAACTGCTTGGGAAAGCGGATGTAAGGGTTGTACGGTATACCGCGATGGTTCAAGAGATGGCGTTCTCGTTTCGAACAAAAAGAGCAAGGAGGAGGAGAGCGAAGAGTTAGCATTCCCTGCTAAACGTCCAGAGGTTCTTGAGTGCGACATTATCCGTTTCAAGAACAATCACGAAAGTTGGATCACCTTTGTTGGGCTATTTAATAATCGCCCCTACGAAATCTTTACAGGTATATCGGAGGATGATGTTCTTCCAATTCCAAAACTTGTTACAAAGGGAAAAATCATCAAGATTAAAGATGAGAACGGTAGTCGTTACGACTTTCAGTACGTTGATAAGTTTGGGTACACAAATACTCTCGGGGGTTTATCGCATATGTTTAATAAGGAATTTTGGAACTATGCTAAGCTAATTTCTGGAGTACTAAGAAATGGAATGCCAATCCCTGATGTTGTTAACCTCGTATCTTCATTGCGTCTCGATAGCGAAACCATTAACACGTGGAAGGCTGGTGTTGAAAGAGCGCTTCGTAAATATATTCCTGATGGTACAACTGCAAAAGAGGGTAAGAAATGTACATCATGCGGTGCAAACTCACTTGTTTACCAAGAGGGTTGCTTAATATGTAAGAATTGTGGACACTCAAAATGCGGGTAATTTCATAGCTTGACTTTTCTGTAAAAGAACCCTCCGAAGCAATTCGCGAGGGTTTTTTATTTGAATGCAACCATTGATCAATGGGTAATAAATTTTTAACTGCTAAGAACACAGAGATTACCCTAAGTTAAGGTGTGTTCAATGAAAGATGTCATTGGCTCCGCCGAACTAGCTCCGCTGAGCTCACTTTGTTCGGTTCGCAAGCTCGGTTCTGAGCAAAGCGAAGGATCTAAATAATCGTAATATAGATGCTTCACTTCGTTCAGCATGACACTGTAGTTTTAATAATACATGTTGAATATTTGCACACCCACATCTAGCTCACATTAAGTTAAATATCAAGGCTATTGCTTTGCAAACTCTGCGTTTTACTTTGCGTTTTTTGCGGTTAAACAGTTAAGTTGATAAACTCATAATTATTCCCTTTCCAATCGAGATAGCGAATAAAATCTTTATAACTAATGACTAGCGATGCGGTATTGAGGTTTGGATGGAAGCTTAATCGTTGGGCTTTTCGAAGGTTTTCATCGAGGAAAAGATGAACATGATTCGCTGAATCATGGATCAATCCAAACGGAGAAACTGAGCCGGGTTCAAGTCCAAGATATTTGATCATTCGTTGAGGAGAGGCGAAGGTTAGCTTACCCCGATAAGCCGAGGCTGTAGCCAATAAAACAAAAAAACATGGAGTTGGGCGTAGGTTAGCGAAGCGTACCTGCGTCGTTCTATTTTTAGCAGGTCAAGACTGTCGGCAGATAAACCTGCAAGAGTAAGAATTTTGAGGTTTAACCTCATCCAACCCTTGGTCAATTATTTCGATAAAAGGAATTGTTCTATTTTAGAAATAAATTCTTTCATTTCTTCAAACATCTCTAGCACCACTTCCTTCTCGAATTCAACGAATGATTCATAATCCCCTTTTGTTCTTCTATTCGATGCCTTGTTTATTATTCTACCAAACTTACTATCAATTAGTCCCTCATGAATAAAATTTCTATTAAACCAGCCAATTAATTGCTGATGTTTTGAGGTTTCAAATTCATATGCTATCCCAAGAGCAAGTAAAGAATAAAACATGCCATAATAAATCCGATTTACGGCAGCTCTCAGCCTATCATTATCGATTAAAAGTTGAACGTCTTCAATAGTTTCTTTTGCTTCAACAAGCCTATGCTTTATCAGCTCTTCTCGTTCAGATTCTTTGAGATTCATGCGTATAGTCCTGTTTTAATTGCTTTAGTAAATATTGGTTGTTTCCCCCTCTGCATATTAAGTTCTCGAATTGAAATTAAATGTGCGTCAATAATGATGTTGTATTTTAAATCTATATCATAGCACATATCATACACCTTATTCTCAATTTTTGCATCATAGTCTTTGTTTATAACAATTAAAACATCATAGTCTGAACCTTCAGATGCTTGTCCGGAAGCATGAGAACCAAATAAAATAATATCTTGAACAGAACCATCTAGCCCTATCTGTAAGCAGTTCTTTAAATCTTTCAATATGATTAACCTATCTGTCATAATTCAATTTGTTGGATAAAATTACGACAATTTAGCAAAAATCCCAATTCAGTTGTCCTTTAGTGTTCCTCTAGCAGCTCGGCTCGGCGAAGTTTGCTTTCAGTGAACTCGCAAAGTACGCTCGGTTAGCGAAACGTAACTTCGTCGTAGTTAACCGAACGTAGTGATCTCAACGAAGTCAAACAGCGGTCTATTCGCCTTTCGGCTCATGAAATAGCTTGGCTAAGTTCCTGACCGCAAACAAATCAACTTATCTATCTGGTAGTTTAAGAATAAATTGCTACTTTAGTGGTAGCATGTCAACAAGTTACCAAATTTTGAATTTTATACGGTCGGGTGGCCGCC
>JANYLA010000048.1 GCA_025361485.1 Bacteroidales bacterium | reverse complement strand
AATAAAAAGAAAATATCTACAGCAATACCTTGATGAGTTCGTTTACAAACTAAACAGAAGGTATTTTGGTGATAAAATCTTCGATAGGCTCGTGGTAGCAAATATTACAGGATTATGACAGATTACGGATATACAAAAAATCTATAGTCTCCTTTTTTATTTTAACTCGATTTATTTTCAAAATTATGGAAAAACCTATAATGATTATTTTACGGGGTTTTCTTTGGATTGATTAACGTAATTAGTTTATATTTAGATGCAAATATGTTTTAATTCTCTTAATCAAGAATAAAAAAAACTACTCTATTGATTAATAATGATAACATATCACAACATTTTTCATTCATCAACAATCGTTTTAGACTTGGTCAGCTCTTAGTGCTATTTACATTCTTATCCGGTGTATTTGTCAGTATTCTTCTTGGTAAGTTTGATTCGGAACGTAAATTCAACGAGAAAAAGATTGTTGTTTTTTCAGAGCTGTCTAAAATACAGATTCATCTCGATAACCTAAAACTCACAACTCTACCTCTTAATTGCCTCCCACATAATCTCAATAGGATGATATGATGTTCGACCTGTACCATCCTTTATTTGATGCCTACAGCTTGTACCTGATGCAACTATTGTAATATCATCGGATGTATTTCTAACATCAGGGAATAGAATCAATTCACCAACTTTCATCGATAGTTCATAATGCTGCTTTTCATAGCCAAATGATCCTGCCATTCCGCAGCACCCGCTTGGTATTTCGGTAATTGCATGACCTTCGGGAAAAGAAAGCATCTCCTTAGTAGATTTTGTTGATGCTACCGCTTTTTGCTGGCAATGCCCATGGAGTTTCATTACTCTATGCGATGCAACAAATGAATCCTTTTTGATATTTCCCTTTTCAACCTCCATCATAAAGAACTCCTCGAAAAGCAATGTATTCCTTGAGAGGTAAGATGCATAGCATAAGTTCTCGTTGGAGGATAAATCTGGGTACTCATCTCTGAAACTTAGAATTGCCGAAGGCTCAATACCGATTAATGGACAATCATCGGAAACCAATTTACTTAATATTTCAATATTTTGATTTGCTATCCTTTTTGCTGTTCGGATTAATCCTTTTGATATATAGGTTCTACCGCTTTCAGAAACGTCTGGAATAATAACTTCATAACCGAGCGCTTCGAGCAGCTCAATGGCCTTAATGCCGATATGCGAATCGTTGTAGTTGGTAAACTCATCGGGGAACAGGATTACTCGTTTTGTTAAGTTCTTAGAATCTTTCCTATTTTTTCTATACCAATTCTTTAGGGTTGTTTTACTCAACAATGGCATCTTTCGTTTAGGTTCAAAGCCTAAACTCTTCATTAAAATTGGAGCAATCAATCTATTTGAGAGAAAGAAGTTTGTAATGCTTGGCATAATACTACCTAAAGCATTTATCTTGGTGATATAGGCAACCAATCTACTCCTTAAAGGTATTCCATTTGCATCGTACCAATGCTGAAGGAATTCGGCCTTTAACTTGGCCATATCTACGCTCGATGGGCATTCATTTTTACATCCTTTACATGATAGGCATAGGTCGAGCGCTTGGTAAATCTCCCGATGATTAAATGGATTTATTTTATCGCTATGGGTTATGAACTCACGCAGAATATTGGCTCTCGCCCGTGTTGTATTGCCCTCGTGCAAGGAGGCCATATAGCTTGGGCACATTGTACCACCAGCAAGCACCGTTTTACGGCAATCGCCAGAACCATTGCACTTTTCAACTGCTCTAAGAAGCCCTTTAACATTTGAAAAATCAAAGATTGTCGAAATTTCTTTCTCCTCTTGTCCAGGTTCATAACGAAGGAATGAGTTTAATGGTGGTGAGTTAACTATTTTCCCCGGATTGAATATATTGTCAGAGTCAAAAGCATGTTTAAGTTCTTGCATTAAGGAGTAAACCTTTTCGCCAAGCATTATAGGAATTAGCTCACCTCTTAATCGACCATCGCCATGCTCGCCGCTTAGCGAACCTCTGTATTTTTTAACAAGGTGGGCAACTTCAAAAGCGATAACCCTAAAGAGTTCAACATCCTTTGGATCTTTAAGATTTAGAACCGGTCGGAGGTGCAGCTCACCGCTTCCGATATGTGCATGATAAACGCAATCGAGGTTATGGCTTGCCATAATCGAAGCGAATTCCTCCATGTAATCGGGCAGCTTCTCAACAGCAACAGCTGTATCTTCAACAAGCGAAACGGGTTTTGCATCGCCCTCCATATTAGAAAGAACACCTAAACCGGCTTTGCGTAAGGTCCATACTTTTGAAATATCATCTCCCCAAATAATTGGAAAGTGATAACCAAAACCTGCCATTCGCATTTCGGCCTCTATAGCTGAGGCGATTTGAGTAATCTCTTCCTTTGTTTCCCTTGCAAACTCAACGATAAGTATGGCCCCAGGTTCTCCTTGAACAAAGAATCGATTCTTTTTCTGCTCAATGTTGCCTTTTGTGCAGTTTAGAATCATATTGTCCATCATTTCAACCGCTCCTGGCTTGTACTTAAGTGCAATGAGGTTTGCCCTAAATGCTTGGTTGCGTTCTAGTAGGTGTATGGCAATAACCGCCTTTTCTTTGGGTGGGAGAGGAACAAGGTTTAATTTTATTTCAGTAATAAAGCCAAGCGTTCCCTCGCTTCCTGCAATTAGCTTTGATAAGTTGAATGGGGAAGTGCTGGTACCGAAAATGCTATTATCCAGAAGCATATCCATAGCATAGCCAGTATTCCTTCGTTTTATCGATGGTTCAGGGTATTGATTAATGATTTCGTTCCTTAGCTCGTTATCCGAAAGTTTATCGTGTATGAATCTGTATATTTCTCCTTCTTTACTTTTAAGTTTAGTCTTTGAAATAAACTCATCATTAGATAAAGGACCAAACTCATACTCAATACCATCATCCAAAATCATTTTTACCGAAATAGTATGGTCACGTGTACTTCCGTAAAGAATTGAATGAGATCCACAGCTGTTGTTGCCAACCATACCGGCAATCATACATCGGTTTGATGTAGAGGTTTCAGGACCAAAGAATAGTCCAAGTGGCTTTAATACAAGATTGAGCTCATCAAGAATTACCCCTGATTCAACTCTTACCCAATGCTCCTCGGCGTTAATTTCAATAATTTTTCCACAATGTCTTGAGATATCTACAATAATTCCATTCCCTACAACCTGACCTGCAAGCGAAGTACCCGCAGCACGAGGAATTAAAGGAATGTTATATTTTTTAGCAAAGTCGATAAGCCTAACGATATCATCTTTGCTCTTGGGTAATGCAACTGCAATGGGTATTTCACGATAGGCCGATGCATCGGTGGCGTATTGAATTAAGGTTGATTTATCCCAATTAAAATCGCCTTCGAGCTGATTTTTAAGGTCTATAAATCTATTTTCTTGGTGAACTATTTTCATTTTGTAGAATAATAATAATTATCAAAGTTAGGTATTTTAGAGTAGAACTTTATTTCAACACAATTTCTATTTAAAGATGAAAAATTGTGGAGTAGATGATTAAAATGGATTATCTTAATCTACATTAAGCTATTAATGATGAATTATTGATAAAAGTGGGTTAAAAGCTAAATAAAAACCTGCTAAAAATCAGTTTGCTTACTAATCATTATCATTTTTAATAAAAAACTTTTAAATTGAAAGAAAAATAATGAAAATCATTAAAAATATTTTAGTTTTTACTAGATAAAATGAGGGTTTTTTGTATAATTTTACATTTTGTAAATATATGTTCTAACTAATTGATAATCAATTAAAATATAATCAAATGATTGTTCTCGTATTAAACTGTGGTAGTTCGTCGATTAAGTATCAAGTGATCGACATGAGCAATGACAGCAAATTATTGGCAAAGGGTCTTGTTGAGAGGGTTGGTTTGGCAGACGGAATCCTAACTCACAAACCAGAAGGAAAGGAGAAATACGAAGTATTTGAACCAATTCCTGATCACAATGTTGGGATTAATTTAATTCTTGATGCTTTAGTAGATCAAGAGCATGGAGTGATTAAAAGTATCAATGAAATTGTAGCTATTGGTCATCGGGTTGCGCATGGTGGTGAGTTCTTTACTGAAAGTAGTTTAGTTGATGCAAGGGTAAAATCTGAAATCGAAAAATGTATCGAACTTGCTCCACTTCACAACCCAGCAAATCTTAAAGGAATCCTATCGATGGAGAAAATACTTCCAGGAGTTCCTCAGGTTGCTGTTTTCGATACCTCTTTCCATCAAACCATGCCAAACTTTTCGTACTTATATGCAATTCCATACGAGTACTACAATAAGTATAAGATTCGTCGTTATGGATTTCATGGAACAAGCCATAAGTTTGTTGCTCAAAAAGCATGCAGAATCCTTGGAATGGATTTTAATAGCGTAAAAATTATCACCTGTCATTTAGGGAATGGTGCTTCGATTTGTGCAATAAAGAATGGTAAATCAGTTGATACTTCGATGGGTTTTACCCCTGTTGAGGGTTTGATAATGGGTACCAGAAGCGGAGATGTTGATCCCGGTATTCTACTTTTCCTTGCTGAAAAGGAGAATCTTAGTATCCAGCAGGTTAATGATGTTGTTAACAAAAAAAGTGGTGTCTTAGGTGTTTCTGGTTTATCATCGGATATGCGTGATCTTGAGGATGCTTATGCTGAAGGAAACGAAAGAGCAAAACTCGCTATTGATATGTACTACTACCGTGTTAAAAAATACGTAGGAGCATATGCAGCAGTAATGGATGGTGTAGACTTAATTATTTTTACAGGAGGTATTGGCGAAAACGATCCTTTAATCCGTGCTCACGTTTCGGAAGCAATTGATTTTATGGGGGTTGATTTTGATGCTGAAGCAAACAAAGGAGTTCGCGGAAAGGATAAAATTTTAACCAAACCAAACTCAAGGGTGAAGGTTATGGTAGTTACTACCAATGAAGAGCTAGTAATTGCTACTGATACTGCAAATATTGTATCGAAGATTAAAAAATAAATTTTGTTTAATTAACAAATTGAATCATAATAAATAAATCACTAGGATATGATAGTCACTAAATTAGATCAACTTTTTGAAATTTTAAGAAGCAAAACTAAAAAACGTTTAGTTGCTGCTTTTGCAAACGACGCACATACTATTGAAGCTGTTAGTATGGCAATTGATATGGGTATTGTTGATGGAGTTTTAGTTGGCGATGAGGCAACCATTAAAAAGGTTTGTGCTGAGCATAAAATTGACCCATCAAAGTTCAGAATTGTTCAAGAGGCTGATGAGATGAAAGCTGCTACCAAGGCGGTTGAACTTATCAATAAAGGAGAAGGCGATGTACTAATGAAAGGCCTTGTTAGCTCCGATAAGTACATGCGTGCAATCCTCAACAAGGAGACAGGATTAATGCCTCCAAAAGCAATTCTAACCCATGTTACAGTGGTTCAAGTACCAACTTATCACAAACTTCTTATTGTGGGTGATGTTGCCATAATTCCTGCTCCAGATTTAGCTCAAAAGATTGCTATTACCGAGTATATTATTAAAGTTGCACATTCACTTGGAATCGATAATCCAAAAGTGGCCTTACTCGCTGCAACCGAGCAGATGTCAGCAGGTATGCCAGCATGTGTTGATGCTGCTATTATCTCAAAAATGGCTGACCGTGGTCAAATTAAAGGTGCTACTATTGATGGTCCATTGGCTCTTGATGTTGCAATTGATCCTGAATCTGCACAAATTAAAAAGGTATCAGGTGGAGTTGCTGGCGATGCCGATTGTATCCTATTCCCTAATATTGAGTCAGGTAATGTTTTCTTTAAAACATGTACAAAATTGGCTAAAGGCGAGCTAGGTGCAATGGTAATGGGTGCAAAAGTACCATGCGTACTAACATCAAGAGGAGATAGCGTTCAGTCGAAGATGTACTCAATTGCCTTAGCTGCAAATGCCGCTAAATAATTTAACTATAAAACTTTTCTAAATATCATAGATGGAAGAATTTAAAATCCTGGCAATTAACCCTGGATCAACATCAACAAAGATTGCAGTTTATAAGAATAACAAATCTGTTTTTCTTAAGAATATCAAGCATACATCTGATGAGTTAAAGGGCTTCTCAAATATTGCCGATCAATTTGAGTTTAGGAAAGAGATCATTCTCAAAGAGCTCAAGGAGGCTGATATTAAAATTGAAAAAATATCAGCTGTAGTTGGACGTGGCGGATTAGTTAAACCGATTGAGTCTGGCGTTTATGAGGTGAATGATCAGATGAAGCATGATATCAAAAACTCAACAATGGGCGAGCATGCAAGTAATCTAGGCGCTTTTATTGCCGACGATATTGCGAAATCGATTCCTAATGCTCGAGCATTTATCGCTGATCCTGTTGTAGTTGATGAACTTGAAGAAGTTGCTAGAATTTCTGGTCATCCTCTCTTTAAACGTGTTTCAATTTTTCATGCTTTAAACCAAAAAGCGATTGCTCGAACATATGCTAAAACGCTAGATATAAAATATGAGGAGTTAAACCTCATCGTTGTTCATCTTGGAGGTGGCATTTCTGTTGGTACTCATAAAATGGGTAGAGTTATTGATGTGAATAATGCTCTTGATGGGGAAGGTCCTTTTTCACCCGAGCGTTCGGGTACACTACCAGCAGGACAACTTGCAAAGCTTTGTTTTAGCGGTGAATATACTTACGAACAGGTTAAACTGATGATTAAAGGTCAAGGAGGTTTGGTTGCTCATGCTGGTACCAACGATGCTTATGAAATCGAGATGAAGGCTAAGGCAGGTGATCCTAAAGCTAAGCTGATTCAAGATGCAATGTCTTATAATATTGCAAAATCGATTGGTGCATCATCAACTGTATTAAAAGGCAAGGTTGATGCAATCATCCTTACAGGGGGTATAGCACATAACCCCGATTTAGTCGATTATATTAAAGAGATGGTTGGATTTATTGCTCCAGTTATCGTTTACCCTGGAGAAGATGAAATGCAAGCCTTGGCAATGAATGGTTTGATGGTTTTACGAGGAGAAGTTCAAGCAAGGATATACAGCTAAAAGAGAAACTAAACACAGACCTGCCGGTAGGCAGGGACACGGAGGCACAGAGTTTATTTGTGTCTCCGTTTTTTTTGAAAATATTCAATTTCTCTTACCACTTTAAGTGTTGGAACTTCATTTTCAAATTTGATTTTCTTAATCCAGTTGCCTTTGCTATCAAAATCATATTTATATTTATCAGTATACTTATAGACTAGGCTATCTTCAGGATAATATGTGTTATATTCAATCTCAATCTCGTTTCCTTTGTCATCATATTTATATGTTCTCTTATAATTTTGGGATTGTTGGTTACCATCATAAACGAAACTGCTAATTTCAATCTTGTTTCCTTTGTCATCATACTTAAAAGTTCTCTTTTGTTCTTGGCTACCATCAGAATTGAAACTGCTATATTCGATCCTGTTTCCTTTATCATCATATTTAGAAATCACCTTCCAGATTAGGTTACTATAAGATTGGGAGCAGTTTAATTCAATCTTCTTTCCTTTATCATAATATTTAGAAATCGCCTTATAGCTACTATCAGATAGGTAGCGGCTTTCTTCAATCTCATTTCCTTTATCATCATATTTTAAAACCGCCTTATTTCCTTGGCTATAGCGGTATTCAACCCGGTTTCCTTTGTCATCATAATTAGAAGTATCCTTGGAGACTAGGCTACCATCAGGTAAGAAGTGGTTATATTCAATGCGGTTTCTTTTGTCATCATATTTAGAAATCGCCTTACAGCTTAGGCTACCAGATCTGTAGAAGTTTTCTTCAATCCTGTTTTCTTTGTCATCATATTTATAAGTTCCCTTATAGTCTTGGCTACTATCATAGTAGCAGTATTGGTTATCTTCAATTTTGTTTCCTTTGTTGCTAAATATTAAAAACATAACTCTTTCACCCTTTTCAATGCTATCAGAACTGTCAACAGCTACAAAAGAAAATTCATTTAAGGTTTTTATTTTCCCTTTTAAGTTCAATACCTCCCAATCACTTTTCATTTTAATAATTTTACAACTACTCAAGTTAAGTACTATTGAAATAAGGAAAATTACTAAAACAAAAAATTGAAATATGTTGTAATTACTTTTCATAATAACGCCTCTATTTAATATTTCTCTGTGTCTTTGTGCCTCTGTGTTGAAACATTTTTAAGGTGTTGATACTGTTACCGGGATTATCTTACCGTTAAAAAATTTATGCTTGGTTAAAGCAAAATCCACAATAAAATCAGCCATTTCTGAGGCTTTAAACGGTGCTTCATAGCCTGGGAAAGCTTCGCGAAGCATTTCAGTATCGGTTGCGCCAATAGCAAGGCAGTTGAATGTTAAACCGCTTCCTTTGTACTCCTCGGCCAAGCATTCGGTAAGCGATGCCAAACCTGCTTTTGCGGCTGAGTAAATCGCCAATCCTGGAAACTTCTGGCTTCCCTGAAAACCTCCCATACTGCTAATATTAACAATATGGCTAGGCTTTTTCATAATTGGTAATAAGCATTGAATTAGTTGAGCAGGAGCTGCAAGGTTCAGCTGGAGCATCCTATTTATATCGCTATTCGATAACTTTTCAAACGGTTTATTAATGAGTAAACCCGCGTTATTAATCAAAATATCAACTTCACCAATGCAATTCTTTATCTCTTTAATCAGAATGCTATCATATAATTCTGTTTTCTCAAGATCGAATACGATTGGAAATAGCCGAGCCTTTGGATTTTCTCGAATACATGCACTTCTTAATCTCTCAAGATTTGTTTTGTTACGAGCAATTGCTACAACATTATTATTGGCATTTGCAGCAAATCGCTTTGCGGTCTCAAACCCGATACCTCTTGATGCTCCTGTTATAATGATATTCATGGCTTAATAACTTAATAAACTTAAAACAAAGATAATCTTAGGAATGATTAATAGGATTCATCTTCAAATTATTTTGAATGGGACATAATTTTCATCAAATTTATAGCCACAATTAAATTTATGGATATGAAAAAAGCGCATGCTATAAAATCTGGGATTTTACTATTAATTCTATTCCTTCTGAACGTTAGTATTTTTGCTCAGAGCAAAGCAAAAGAGGCAAAGACGTTTTCCGATAAAATATTTTATGGAGGAAGCATCGGATTGCTTTTTGGCACTGTTACCCGAGTTGATATTCTACCTCAAGTTGGAATTTGGATAATTCCGCAATGCGCAATCGGTGTAGGGGGTAGATATACATTTAGAAAAGAGAATTACAGTATTATTGGTAGTGAATCTAAACCATTTAAAGCCCATATTTGGGGAGTATCAGGCTTTACACAAATAATGCCATTTCGCGATTTAGATAAAGCTTTTCATATTGGAATACATGGTGGCCCCATATTTCAAGGAGAATGGGAAGGATTGTATCTCGATAAGGGTTTAGTGAATCCTTCTTTATCAGAGAACAATGGTAAAGGATGGGTTCATTTAGTTCTAGCTGGAGTTGGTTATCGATTTCCACTTGGTGATAAAGCCGCATTAAACCTTTTGGCGATGTGGAATTTAGTTGATAGCCGCTATTCTCCATACTCATCAAATCCTATGCTTCGGATAAGTATAAGTTTTTAGTTTACACTTTACTATAAAAAGCGAAAGAGGCTTCGGTAATCCGAAGCCTCTTTCTTTTATGTATAGAATAACTCGTTTATTCTAACACGTTAACATTTGTAGCTTGTGGACCACGTTTGCCTTGTGTGATTTCGAAAGTTACAGCTTGACCTTCATCAAGACGTTTGAAACCATCTTTTGCAATGCCTGTGTAATGTACAAAAACATCGTTACCTTCTTCAGTTTGAATAAAGCCAAATCCTTTAGCTGCATCAAACCATTTTACTTTACCGTTCATTTTAATAGATTGTAAAAATTGTAAATTAAAAAAATTATCGGTGCAAAGGTGTGTATATTACTTGATTCCGCAAACAGCTGGCAAGCATTTTTTTTTGCATTATTAATATTTTTTTAAACAATGATTCGTAATTAATTGGTATGCAGTTATATGTAAAATATTAATGTTCGCCAAAACAATAAAGTAATTGTTTTGTTATGATAAAATAAACCCGTTTCTTTGACGAAATTTTTTTAGAAATCAATTAAAACAAAATACATGATTATTTCGAATGATAAAGTAATATCATTAAGCTATACGCTTAAGGTAAATGATGAGATTGTTGACAATGCAATTGCTGAACGTCCGTTAGTTTTTATTTATGGTCGTGGCCAGTTATTACCTCTATTCGAGGAAAAAATTAAAGGGCTTAAAGTTGGCGATTCTTTTGATTTTATGGTATCCTGCGATGAAGGTTATGGTCAAGTTAACGAAATGGCTGTTGTTGAGCTTCCAAAGGATATTTTTAAAATTGATGGTGAGGTTCCTGCTGACCTTTTAGAAGTTGGTAAAACTCTACCGATGAGAGACAATGAGGGAAATCAACTTAATGGAGTTATTCTTGATATCAAGGATGAAGTTGTTGTAATGGACTTTAATCATCCGCTTGCTGGGCAAGATCTACATTTTAACGGTAAAGTTGAAGAGGTTCGCGATGCTTCTGCTGAAGAGCTAAGCCATGGTCATATTCATGGTAATAGCAGCTGTGGAGACGGTTGTGGTGATGGCGGTTGTGGCGAGGGTCAAATCGAAAAAGAGGAGAGTGGATGTGGCTGCGGATGTGGCTGTAATTAGTACTATATCAGTATAATGTTTTTTAAAGGGTTAAGATTTCTTAACCCTTTTTATTTTTAGGTAGTTACCTTTTTTGTTTTTTTTTCGTAGAAGCGAAAGTAAATGTTTTTTATTACATTTGTTGTATAAGTAAAAATAGATCTATGAAGTCATTACGATTAAACTTGATATTTTGTACTTTGCTATTTACAGTGTTGTTTTTAATTGGCTGTAAAAAAGAAACTACTGAAACGAATTATTTTTCTGTTGTTGACTCTTATTCAAATATACCACAAAAATTTGGTTTAAAATATTGCAGTATAATGAATAATGGAATAACTTCAAAAAATACATACGAGTATTATTTGATGGTATCATCTTCAAGTATTTTTATTGCCGATATCCTTAATTGGCCTGATAGTGATGGTAAATATGTAATGATTAAGTTATATTCTAAGGACGAAACATTGCCTACAGGTCAATATACTTATGATCCTTTTTCTTCAAAAGACGAAAATACAGTGAATTATTGCAACGCAAATTATTCAGGATCGATGATTTTTTATAGTGGAATTATCAATATTGTTCATAATGGTAATAGAATAACCTTGGACTTTGAATTTTATAATACTATTACTAATCCTGAGATTAGTATGAAACTAGATGGCTATTATACTGGCACAGTAGAAGAACTTATATTACCACCTAAATAGTTCAATTACTTTCCTAATAAACATAACACCCCATTAATAAACGTTAGTGGATGAACAGGATTGCCAGGAATATAAAGGTCTGGTTTGTATCTATCAATAAATGACCTATCGAGGGCAGGGGAGTTGGCAAAAATACCACCGCTAATAGCATCAACACCTGCAAGAATAATAATCTTTGGTTCTGGAATAGCATCGTAGGTAATTTGCAGCGCAGCAGCCATATTCTGACTTATAGGGCCTGTAATAACCACGCCATCAGCATGACGGGGTGAGGCCACAAACTCAATTCCAAATCGTCCCATATCGAACTGAACATTTCCGCTGGCATTTAGCTCTAGCTCACAGCTATTATCGCCTGCCGCCGATACCTGACGTAGTTTTAGCGAACCGCTAAAGAGTTTCCTGATTTCAGGTCTGATTAGACTTTCATCTAGGATTATTGGTTTATCCTCTCCTTCGGTTACGATAAGCCCTTCGGGTTTATTCGATGAAATCTTATAATCCTTGGTGAATTCAATCTTACTCTGAAATTTGAACGCACACTCCCCGCAGAAATTGCATTTTCCAAGGTTTAATCGAACAGGGTTCACATCTATTGCACCTAAGGGGCAAACTGCCTTGAGCGCTTGTTCATCAACCTTTGCATTTGATATTACAGGTCTCCCTCTGAATATTCCGGGAACTTCAACAGTTTTTACATTTGGGATGAACTGTTTTCCCTGATGGTATAGTATTTTAAGATTATCAAACATAGGATGCTGAGTGTTTAGATGAATGAATTGGTGTCAATGGAAGAATGGAAGAATGGAATATTGGAAAGAATGAGCAACGTAGACAGGCTATAGTGAAGATAATACAGGAATAGTTGATAATATTTGTTTGAAGTACTCTTCCATTATTCCAGTATTCCACTATTCCAAATCGGCTATTCCAAAATGCTTCCATAGTTTTTACAGTTGAATCGTTCTACAAGTCATGCCCACAGTACGATAGATTAAAACTTTTATTGCAAATAGGAAAATCAGATATCTCATTATTCCTAACCGATTGAGCAAGTGCCAACCAATTATGGAACGATGGGTCTTTTATCTTGTAAAGAGCAAGTTCACCCTTAGCGTTGGTTATTGCGCAGTGGCAAATCTCGCCTCGCCAACCCTCTACTAGTGATAATGCAAACATCTCAGGTTTTGGTGTTAATTCAGGCTCAGAGATGCTTGTAAATGTTGGAATATCGTTAATTAAAGTCTTAACATAACCAATGGATTGTTTTACTTCCTCTTTCCTTATCTGCGTGCGGGAGTAAACATCACCATGGTTTTTGATAATGGGTTCATGGTTAATGGTTGAATACAAATTATGAGGGTGCGATAGCCTGATATCCCTATTCAAACCGCTCATACGTGCTGCCATTCCAACGGTTCCAATCAGCTTAACCTCTTCGTGGGTTACAACTCCGGTTCTCTCAAAGCGGGAGAGTGCGCTTGGTAGCTTGAATAGTTTGGTAATCATCTCGTTGAAATCGGGCTCATAGGCCGCAAATACTTCATTTAAGCGGTTTGCATGATATTCAGTATAAGGAAAATTGGTTTTGCCAACCCTGATTAAACTCTTTGCCAAGCGATTTCCGCACCATTCCTGCATGTAGTTGATAATTGGGGTTCTTAATCGTCCGAAAACGGAGCTTCCCAACTGATATGCGATATCTGTGCATAGTGCGCTTAAATCGCCAGTATGGATGGCAATCCGCTCTAATTCTAATGCTAGTGTACGCGTGAATTGTAAATCCTTATCGGCTTGATAATCCGAAAGGCTTTCCCAGAGATTGGCAAATGCGGTGGTATGACCAACCGTTGTGTCGCCAGCAATGCTTTCGGCTAGGATTGTCCGCTCTATCAGACTCTTTTTCTGAAGAAATAGCTGCTCAATTCCTCTATGTTGATAGCCTAGCTGAATTTCGAGATGCATGATTTGCTCGCCGTTGCAGATAAATCGGAAGTGTCCAGGCTCAATGACTCCGGCGTGAACTGGACCAACACCAACCTCATGCAGCTCCTCGCTTTCAACTCCGTAGAAAGGGTAGTTGTCCATTACCTTGGATTTTTCAATCCTGTTATGAGCATATCTCACAGGTTTAAACCAAGGGTGGTCGGTGTACTTAACCCCAAAATTCTCGTTAATTTCGCGCTCGAATTTCTCAAATGCAAAGTTGTGCTTTGCAAAAGAGTTCAATGTAGCACCCTTGTTTACAATGCACGATGAAACATAGATTAGATGCATTGAATCATCGGCAATACAGCAGAATAGCTTTACAGATTCTCCAATTCCATATCCGAAGTAGTTTACACAATGCCTATCATCTCTATCTTTTAGAAGACTGATGTTCGACTCTAAAAAGGTATGATAGGATTGCTCCGGAATATCCTTTAAGGGGATTGATTGATTATTTCTTATGGCAACGTTGTAGTTCATAATCAATGGGGTAAAAGGTTAACAGCATCTTGAATCATCTGAACAAATATGATAGGTGGATTGTACGCAATATATATAGCCAAAGCCAATAGCGCATACTGTGAGAACGATTCCCAAGGATTGATTTTAGGGATTCTCGATTCATCAATCTCCAAAGGCGGTGTGAATAGTAATTTAAATATATTAGAGCCAAAGCCCCAAATAATCATGGTTAAGAGGATTAATACGATAAATAGGATGACCACTCGATGCGCTTCAAATAAGGATTGGAATATCATAAACTCGCTGACAAACAACCCTGAGGGAGGCATTGCGGTTGCTGAAATAAAACCAAGTAGTAACACAATTGCACCCGCCCTGTTGTACTTAAAGTAATTCCCAACATCGTAAATACTCTTGCTATGGTATACCCTATAAACCTGAGTGAACTGGAAGAACAGGCTTGGTTTTACAAAGGCATGGAGGATTACATGAAGAATTGCAGCGTAAACGCCAATTCCACCTGCCGCTAGGCCAAGCATCACAAGACCCATATGCTCGATGCCAGAATAGGCAAACATCCGCTTGATATTCTTGATTCGGGTCATATAAACGGTAGCAACAAAAATGGAGAGCACTGCGGCGATTAGGATTATGGTATTCGCCCAATCACGAATTTCGGTGTGAGCAACTATTGCGTAAATACGATAAATGCTAATAAAACCAAGGTTCATTAGTATGCTTGAGAAAAGTGCTCCTGCTGGAGCAGGAGCTTTATCCTTGGCATCGATACCTGCAGTGTACATCGGAACTAAGCCCAATTTAGCGGTAAAGCCTGTAAAGATGAATAGGAATGCAAGTTTTAGCCAAAATGGATTCAGCTGAGCATAGTTTTTCTGCAAGGCATCAAACGATAAATCATCAATACCTGCCTGCTTTAGCGATAGGCTAAGGAATAGGATTCCTATAAAAACAAAGGTGATGCTGATAGCGCAGATAAACACATATTTCCATGCGCCTTCAAGCGCTTGCGCATTGCGATGATGGTAGATTAAAATAGATGCGCTAAGGGTCGTTATCTCAACGAATATCCACGTTACTGCAATATGATTCGAAAGGTATGCAACACCTGTTGCGGTTAGCAACAGAGTCATTGCCGAGAAGAATAGGGCTCTTGATTTTCGCGACTCATCGTGAGTTGCGATGTACCTGTATCCATGGAAAAGGGCAGGGATTGCAACGATACTAAGTGTTACGAGTAAAAGGACTCCAAGGGAATCGCTTTTAAAGAATCCTAATTCTAGCTGATTAGGGCAATTGAATTGATAGATGGTAAATAACCATAGCAAAATCCCGTAGGAAACAACCAAAGTGTAGTTTACCTTCTTGTTTCGGTTAAAGAAGAGTAGTACGCTTATCAATATTGCTAATGGTAGAAAGAGAGTTATCATGGTTTTAACGATTGACTTGTTTATGGTTTGAATTTAGCTTGTTGTTTTGTGTTTGTATGGAGAACTGGAATATTGGAATGATGGAATGATGAAACCGAGTTTGCGAACTGAAACTAGATAGTTCTGCAAAACCAATGGAAATATACAATGATGAAGGTTTATGCTCTCTTCCAATATTCCAACATTCCATTATTCCAATTCTTTTAATTTTTCTCATTTGCTTCAATATTTGCATAACAAAATCCGCTTGTTTAATCCTTCAAATCCCTTAGCTGATTCACATCTGGGTCTTTTAGCACATCGCCAATTTTGTTAAAGAAAACACCAAGGATAAATACGCTGGCAAAAATATCGAGCATAATACCAAGGTTAACAAGCATCGGCATCTCGTTACCAACGGCGAGGGAAAGGATAAATACCCCATTTTCAATTACTAAATACCCCATTACGTGGGTTATAATCTTCCGTCGGGTAGATATGATATAAAGGCCTGTAAACAGCGTTGAAAGGGCAACAATAAAGAACGTTTTATCTAAATGAGTATCGTGTATTGAGCTGGATAGAATAATCGTTATCACTAGGATTAGCGTGATGATAATTAAAGAGATAAAGTTTGGAATGAAAGGCTCTGCAACACGGGTAATCCCGTTTTTCTTAATAACATAGTTCAAGAAAATTGGAACGGCCAACGCTTTAAAAATTATCGTTTCGAGTAGAATAAATACAAGGTTTGCAACATTGATTTGACTTAATGCCAAAAATGTAACTCCGAATAGGAGAAACCCTTGGAATACAAGTATCCTGATATAAGTTGTAAGCCGATTTGCAATACCGATGTAGAGCAAAGTCATGGCAAATGTAATAAGTAGTATATCGGTCATATCTTAAAGAATAATCATTGTTAAACAAATTTTTGGAGCAACAGCAAAACGCCAAAAAATATCAGAAGCGAAACAGATGTCAAAATAAATATAAACTGTGGGTTATGGCTCATCCTGAAACGTGCCATAAACGATTCGAAAATCCCAACGGCAATGGCAAAACTAATCTGAACGACAAAGAATATAGGGATTGTGTACATTAGCGAAAGGTCGCCAATAAAAAAGTTCGAAATTATCGCACCGTACATGGCAAACTTTAGGTTTGTGGCGTGTAGAATCAATCCCAAATCGAATCCGCTATTATCGAGTATCATTACCTCGTGAATCATCGTCAATTCGAGATGGGTTTTAGGGTCGTCGACTGGCATTCGGCTATTCTCAATCATGGCGATAATTACAAAAACAAAGGTTGCCAAAACCCCAAGCATATACGAAATATGTGAACCATAATGCAATGTAGAGAAGATACCATGAAACGATGTTTGACCCGTTAACAGTGCGAATGAGCCCATAAGTATAAAAAATGCGGGCTCGGCGAGCATCGAGAAGAGCGATTCGCGGCTTGCACCCATCCCCTCGAAGCTACTTCCTGTATCGAGCGCAGAGATTATCATAAAGAATTTACCAAAGGCCAATAGGTATGCAAATAGTATAAAATCGCCCTGAAAGGAGATTACCCCTGGATAGTTTCCAAGCGGAACACATAGAATAGCCATCAGTATTGAAGCGAAGTAGAAGCTAGGCGCTATCTGGAAGATAATGCTAGTTGTTCGGCTGTAAACCGAACCCTTCCTTAAAAGCTTAATGATATCTTTCATGGGCTGAAAGATACCTGGGCCTTTTCTTCCCGATGAAAGGCTTTTAGTTCGTATGATAATTCCTGTAAAAAACAGGCTCGCTGCGATTATCAGAATTAGGCTAACCATAGTTATAGCTGGTTTAAAAATTTAATCAACATCAAAATCTTCTGGTATATCTCTGGGATAAGAATAATCAATGTAATAAAGATAAATCCATATAGGATATATGCTTGAACATTTCCGCTTTGAAGAAACGTAAAGCGCGACAGGATTCTTCGGAGAATTCCAATTGGCTTATCTATTAAGATATGCTCAATCTTGTCGTAGGGGTGCGTTTCGTGATGAATAGGAGCTGGGAATATGCCAACCGCTTCCGCTTTGAACTTTCGAACCCTCAGAAAAGGCTCAATTAGCTTGCGATAGGTTCGAATATATGAGCTAGCTGTATACTGCATTTTTACAGTTGAACCTGTAAATCCGCAACCCCAAGTAGTAGAGATAAGTGCTGGTTTGTTGCGAGTAAGAAATCTTCGTAAAAAGTACATTATCGCTACAAATGCTATAAATACAGCGGAATAAACTCCAATTAACGATGAGGTTTTAACAACCGAGTTAAACGCTTCAAGGCTTGCCGAATTTGTGCTTATTGAGAATTGACCAACAGGCAATGATATTACCCGAATAAACAGGGTTGGAATAATACCAATCGCAATTATTAAGCCAACAATGGTATAAAGTGGATAAACCGTTGCTTTGTTGTCCTTTTCAATATTACTGATGTTGATTTTTCTTGGTGTGCCGAGGAACACTATACTAAAAGCCTTTGTAAAGCATATCATTGCTAATCCTCCGATTAAGACTAGGCCGAGAATTGCGAAAAGCATCAGCGCTGTAAATGAAAAATCGATGCTATTGAGGCTTTTGAACATTCCAAGATATATCATGAACTCGGAGACAAATCCGTTGAAAGGAGGGAGGCCACAAATGGCTAACGAACCGATAAGGAAAAGAACTGCAGTATGAGGAATCTTCTTTATCAATCCACCCAACGACTCAATGTTTAAGGTATGCGCATGTTGATAAATGTTGCCTGCGCTGTAGAATAGCAATGATTTAAACAAAGAGTGGTTTAAAACATGCAATAGCGCACCGCTAAAACCGAGTAGCAAGAGCAGCTGATTATTATAGCCTATCCCAAGACAGCCTAAACCAATCCCAATACCTATAATCCCTATATTCTCGATGCTATGATACGCCAGCAGTTTCTTCAGATTATGCTGAATAATGGCCAACATCACACCGTAAACCCCAGTAATCACTGAGATTATCAAAATCATATAGCCGATAGTCACAAAATCAGTCTTTATCAGCAGTAAAACCCTTAGAATGCCATAAATACCAATCTTGATAATCACCCCCGACATCACGCCCGAAATATGTGCAGGAGCAGCAGGATGAGCCAATGGTAGCCAAGTATGAAACGGAACAAAACCCGACTTGATGGCAAATCCAAAGAAGAAAAAGGTGAATAATCCCACACCAACCAATGTTGGAGCAGTGCTTGTATATTGAGTAATTCCGTTAAAATCGAATGTGCCGGACTTTATCTTAGCCCACATAAAGCCAATGGTTAAAAACAGAATGCAAACATGCGATTGAATAAGGAAATTGATACCCGCCCGTAATGTCTCTTTCTTATTATGATCGAAGATTATGAGGATAAATGAAGCAAGCGCCATTATCTCCCAAACAACCAAGAGTATCAAACTATTCTGAACAATACAGATGTCGATAAGCATTGTAAACGCAAGGATATACGAGATGGTATGAAGCGCAAGGTTTGCTTTTTGGTCGCTATACTTCTTCATATACTGAATGCCGTAGATAGCACCCGTAAGGAATGTAAAGCTGATAATTAGCATAAACCATGCTGAGAGGTAATCGACCCGAATAGGGATAGCACCTGTGATGAATGAGCCTGTATAGCTGTAATCGATTGGATTTCCCGATAACA
>JANYLA010000046.1 GCA_025361485.1 Bacteroidales bacterium | reverse complement strand
CTTTGAGGTGAAGAACAAGGATGGTCTGGTTGTTTTCGGGGTTTATCAGGGTGGCGTTCGGGTTTACGTTGAGGATACGCAGATTAAGGGAGCTAAAGGTGGTTTTGCTGTGGGTGGGCTTACCAATCAATCAAAGGCTGGGCAGGCGGAGTACTTCCGAATTACCCCCGATAGTGCTCGTATCTATGTTAAAGAGGTCCCTTTAGCAAAAGGGGCAAAGGGAGGATTTGCTGTTGGGGGTTTGACGAACCAGGCAAAAACAACTCTTTCAAGGAATATAATGTTCATTGCCCCCGATAGTGCTCGTATCTGGGTTAATAATGCTATAGCCAAAGGAGCCAAAGGAGGTTTTGCAGTTGGTGGACTTACTAATCAAGGGAAAGGAACTTCAGGTAATTTTCTTGACCTAACACCCCAAAACTCGTTCATTGGTCAGGACGCTGGTAAATCAAATACAACAGGTGTTAGAAATGCCTTTATTGGTTATCAAGCTGGGTATTTGAATAATGATGGGAATGATAATATTTTTATAGGAAATGCATCAGGCCTTAGCAATACTAGTGGAGGCTCAAATATTTTTTTAGGTACTGGCAGTGGAAAAAATAACACCTTTGGTGGCAATAATATTTTTTTAGGTACTAATAGCGGAGAGAAAAATACAACAGGTGTGTCGAACATAGCATTAGGTACATATGCAGGACAAAGTTTAACAACGGGATTAAAGAATATTTTTATTGGAGTTGAAGCAGGTTTTTCAAATTCTACTGGACTTGATAATGTTTTTATTGGAAATTTTGCAGGTAATCTTAATACTTCTAGTAGTAATGTTTTTATTGGTCGTACTTCTGGTTTAAGTAATACTACGGGTACTAATAATGTCTTTGTTGGAGAACAAACTGGACGCTTTAATGTAGAAGGTAGCGGAAATGTATTTTTAGGAGATCAAGCAGGTATTTATGAATTGGGCTCCAACAAGCTATATATTTCTAACTCAAGCACTACAGCACCATTAATTTACGGAGAATTTGATAATGGTAAAATTGCGATGAATGGTTCTGTGAAATTAAAAGAATTAATGAATTTGCAACCTAAAACAACGTACCCTGGTAATCCTGTTGAAGGTGATGTCTTTTACGATGCAATCAGTCACTGTATTAACTTCTATAATGGCACCCAATGGATGAAGTTGTCAGCCGTAACTGCTAGTTCTCCTCCATACGTATCCACGGTTAGCATTCCACCAATAAGTATCCTGGCATCATCTTGTACAATAAACTGCAATATTTCAAATCAAGGGGGAGGTCCTATTACTCAATCAGGTGTTCGTTATAGTATTTCACCTTTTTTTGATATTCCATCAACATCTGTAGCCCTTTATTCAACCCCAGGAGTTGGCGACTTTAGTGTTCCAATAACAGGACTTATTCAAAAAAGAGTTTATTATGTACGTGCGTTTGCAACGAATAGCCAAGGTACTTCTCTTGGGAATATGATGACTTTTACTACGCCGATGTATAGCGCTCTGCCAACAATAACTTCCAATCCGGTTACAAATATTGCTCAAACAACAGCAGTTGGTGGAGGTAACGTTACTCTACCTGGAGGCACAGCTCTTACAGCCTTAGGTGTTTGCTGGAGTACAACTTCAAATCCCTCGATTGCCAATAATTTAATACCTGGAGTTGTGGGCTTGGGTACATTTACATGCAACCTTACTGGATTAACAGCTAATACAACCTATTATGTTCGTGCTTATGCAACTAATGGCAATGGAACTACATATGGAACTGAAGTTGTTTTCAATACCGCTACAACAATAACTACAGTATCTGATGTTGAAGGCAACAATTACAACACCGTGCAAATAGGCACTCAAACCTGGATGAAGGAAAATCTTAAGACTACAAAGTACCGAGATGGTACCAATATAACCAATATCACTGATGATACGCAATGGAGTAACCAAACAACTGGGGCGTACTGTTGGTACGATAATGATGTTGCTAATAAAAATACTTATGGTGCACTTTACAATTTCTACTCTGTAGTGGACAGCCATAACCTTTGCCCTACTGGTTGGCATATACCTACCGATGTTGAGTGGACAAATCTTAGTAATTATTTGGGGGGAGACAAGGTTGCTGGAGGTAGATTAAAAGAAACCGGCATAACGCATTGGTCTAGCCCAAATACAGGAGCCGATAATAGTAGTGGTTTCACTGCACTCCCAGGTGGTCAGCGCTATAATGGTGGTTTTGGAGGTGATATTTTTTATTCTGGTATCTGGTGGTCGGCAACACCAGATGCATCTTACGCATGGGCAAGTTACTTGGACTACAGTGCTACAAGCATTAGCAAATACGAGGATGTTCAGAGTAATGGTTTTTCTGTTCGATGCCTAAAGGATCAATAGATTATGTTTCGACAGACTTAGCTTAAGGATGATATACTTAATTAAAAAACAACCCTGCCAAATTACGGCGGGGTTGTTCATTTAAAATTAATAGATTAAATATATCATTCTTTGCTAAAAAACGCAGTTCTCTTGATGATGTATTCGTAATTTTAATAAAAACAATTTCACAAATAGGCATTGATTAGATAAAAATACCTGAAAATTTATTTTGATAAATAATTGAATAAAAATATCATTATTGATGATAAATTTATTTGATATTTTCTATTTTTACGAATCTCTAGCAAATTATTATCTTTTAATTTAATGATATAATGATTTTTACTTACAAGATTACAGTTAAATAGCTTATTAAAAACAGTATGTATTATAGAATAATTATAGTTCATCCCTAATGTTATTAACCACAAAACTCAAACACTATGAGAAAGTTTACTTTTATTACATTTTTTGCTTCAGTAGTATTCATTCTTGGATTACAAGTTGAACTAAGAGCCCAAGAGTCCAATCATGTTTTTGGTTTTGGTATTGGCAAAGTAGCTTTTTCAGGAGATATAGTTCATGTTGAATCATCTATCGATGATTCTTGGTTTAAGTATAAGAACGATATTACCCTTAACGCATCCTATGCATACAGAGTTTTTCCCTATTTTCGTATTGGGGGATATTTTGAATACGAAAAGGCAACTTTGAGCGATGATTTATTGGGTGATGTGAAAGGTTCTCGAATCGATTTTGGCATGCAATGGCTTGGTGAGTACCCTGCAGAATCTAAATTTAAAGCCCAATTAGGAGGATATTTTGGGTTTAGCATGCTATCGAATGAGTTGTGGGACGAAACTCCTAAAGGGATGAGCTATGGGATAATGGTAGGACCTTGCTATAGCTTTGGGAAGATTTCGATTGCCCTCCATGCACATGCTGGACTTAGCAACTATTTTGGCGATGTAATTGAGAATGCTAATATTTTAGCACCAAGGGTTTACCTCAAAGTTTTCTATAACCTTTAGAATATGAAGAGTATATTAACAATCATAACCTTTAGTTTTATCTTGATGATTTCTTGTGTTAAACACGATAGCGATCCAGGTTGTGAAGTTAAGGGAACATGGATGGGTCGTTGGACTGCTGGGACACAGGAGGGCACGTGGTTGTGTAATGCGAATAACGAAGGAACTAACTTTGGTGGGTACGTTTTTGCATGGTTCGATTTCCCTTTACTTGAGAATCATGGACTAGTTGCCGATGGGACTTTAAGGGATAGCCAAATATCGTTGAAGCACTATTTCTCAGGAGCAACCATAACCGTTAAGGGTAGTGTAACTGATTCGAGTGCCAGTGGAAACTTTAGTGTTTCTGGAATAGGGGTGTCTGGTTCATGGCAAGGAAAAAAAATGCCAATGCTTAATATTTTGGCGACAGATAGTTTTACTTTGGATGTTAATGAATCATACATTTATGGTTTAGCCTGTGATGCCGAAAGGAATAGGCTATACATAGCAAGTAATAACGAGATAATGGTGTATGGCTATAATGGCGGTTTGATTCGAACTTTTAATGTTGTGAAAACGGGTAACCCATGTTTCGATGGGAATCATCTTTGGTTTTGTAATGGTAGCTATGGTAAGATTATCGAAACCGATACGCTTGGCAATGCGTTGTCAGAGTTTCAAGCGCCTAATTCGTATAGCGATGCCATTATGGTTGATGGCGAGAATTTAAAAGTTTCATCTGGCTATTCTCGAAAAATATATTCCTTCTCAAAGGTTGGTACATCACTGGGTAGCCATGACTATGCCTATTTAAATATTTCGGGATTCGGCAAGTATGGTAATGGGTATTTGGCCATTTCGCAAACCTTCCCTGGCACTCTTTTTTCAATGAATTCTTCGGGTGTTCCTGTTAGAGCCTTTCGGTTTACTAATGGTAATCTTTATGGTTTAGCGATTGATGGGGAGGATGTATGGTGCATTTCTCAACGATATATTATGTCCTCAAACAATCCACCAAGGCCTCCAACCACTGATATTAAGTTGTATAAGTTGAAATTGATTTGAAGCGCAATAAAAAACCGTCCCAGATTTTGAGACGGTTTTTTATTGAGAAAAACTCTTTATTGTAATGGTTTAATAACCTCAATTAGTTCAGGTAAATCCATTCCTATTTTCTTCAGATGCTCAATTTTAGGCACACCGTTGCTGGTCCAGCCACGACGATTATAAACGGCATCGAGTAACTGTTCATATCTGCCCTCGCGATATTTACGCAATGTTGCCATCTTCTCTTCAAGGCTCATGTTTGTTGGGTCAACACCAACCTGCTCTTTCAGCTGCTTGTCGTAACGCTCCTGACGGCTAAGGTATTCTTCCTTTGTAACAGGACCGCAAGCACGATATGGTTGAGCATCATGTTTGCGAAGACCAAAGCCACGGCGGATATTGAATATACGTTGGAAGTTGTAAACACGCTCGCTCTGGGTTATCATGCTATCCTTATCGATATTGCCACCCGTAACAGCATTGTATATGGTTATATAGTTGTCAACGTGCTCAGGAATTTTGTGTGGTTCGCTGGTTTGAGCATTACCCTTTGGCGTTACATCGTTCCAAGGTAGTTTGCATAACCCATTTAAACCAAACCAAGTACGGAACATTGGGAAATAGTGTAAAGCTTCAGCCTTCGCTTCAAATGTTGGAATTTGGTTATTTACCATATCCATGAAGATAAGCCAAGCTTCATCGTGCTGTGGCCCTTTGTTGGTCATAGCATAACCACCTTGCTGAGCTAATGATTCTTTTGAAACATACTGTGAATACTCTAAGCCTTTGTTTTCCATTCCTATATCATTTAGGAATTTAGCATCGGCTCCAAAATGTTTAACGAAGTACTCTTTCATTTTGCGAACACCCTGACCAACAATCATTCCAAATCCTTCGCCACGTGCAAGTTGATGCATTACTTCCATCATATTCTCATACTGACCAAAGCTAAGATCTAGTCCGCCAGTATGCTCCTTGTTTAATATGCCATTTTCGTAACATTCCATTACAAAAGCCATACAAGTACCCCAGGTAATTGTGCATATTCCATAGGTGTCGCAGTAGAAGTTAGCTTCAATTATTGACTCAGGATTGAAGATTCCTAAGTTCGAACCAAGCCCAGCAACTGTTTCGTATTCGGGACCATCAACAATTACCTTTTGCCCTTTGTGAGGACCTGTTTTAAGCTCATAATCATCAACGCCTTTTGAGCAGCTCATGGCGCAGCCAATCCAGCAACCATCAGGTAGATTTTGAGTGAAGTATTTGTCTCTGAAAATATCGCTATGAATTTTAAGCGCATCGACTGAACTGCCGAACTTAAAGTTGTGAGTTGGAAGTAGGTCGTAATCGTTCATTACGTTTGCGATGTTGGCAGTTCCCTTTTTACGCATTTGGCATTGGTGATCGTCCAATTCGCGAATTTCAGCCTGATATTTGCGACCTCTTTCAGTTATTGCCTCAAGATTTGCAACATTATTTAGATTTCCCTTAACGCCTTCGATGCGAGCAACGATTGCCAATATTTTTTTATCGCGCATAACGGTTCCTATGCCTCCGCGACCAGCTTGTTTTAGTCTAATTTTTTTACGCTTTGAATCGTAGAAGGTAAAGTTTACCATTCCAATAAGGGAGTGTTCTGCAGCGGAACCACATGAAACAATTCCAATATTTTTGTAATCTTTTTCGTCAGTTGAGAATGCTTCGGTTAACTCCTCTGCAAGTAAATGAGCATCCTTTGAGAAACCTGGATTTTCAAAAATTTCTATTTTGTGGTTAATACCATCAATATAAATAATTACATCTTTATCGGATTTGCCCTGAAGTTCAAGCGCATCGTAACCTGAGAATTTAAGAAATGAACCAAAGAACCCACCTACGTTTGAGTCCATTACTGAGTTAGTTTGTGGAGATAGGCTAACAAGTAAGGATTTTCCTGTTCCTGAGTATTGGGTTATTCCACCAATTGGGCCTGAACTAATGATGATTTCATTTTCAGGATCGTTCCATTTGGTTGTTGGGGTTGTTGCATCCCAGAGTAATCGTAATCCATAACCTTTACCACCAACGAATTTTTCTTTCATCTGGGCTGGTACTGCTTTCTCTTTTACCTCTTTTGTGCCAACATTAATGTAAAGAATTTTGTCGGTATAGCCTCTTAGTAGAGGTTTCCACTCGTAATTTAACTGATTTAGCAGTTTCATCCGCTTTACCATCTCCTGAATGTTCATATCGGTTATATTTTAATTAATTATTATCCAATTATATTTTAGCATACAAAGTTACTAAAAAAACATCGGTATAAAATGATTTTAATCAATATGAAAATGTTTACATAACGAGGTTTAGTAAGGCTTGCAAAGTATTTAATGCTTTGCAAATTACAAATCGTAAAAGTTCAAATAAGAATTATTTCTTTTTTTTGTAAAAACGGGTTACGAAAGGCGTAAGTGTAAGGATGATTATTAGCACTCCAATTAATGCATAAACAGTTTGTAGGGTATAACCGCCACCAAGCAGCATTACCTGAATATCAATCCATAATACCAGAATTATTCCGCAGTAGAGTGAGAATGTCCAAGCCCAATGCTTCCTTTTATAGATATTTAATCGATTTGCGATTTTAATTCTTTTTTTTGTGATAAGCCCGAAAGCAACAAAGCTTGGGAGAAGCCCAAGGAAAAGCAAAAGAACTATTCCTGGTATTAAATAGCTGCTGAATAAAGTGCTTTCAAGAAGGTTTAACTGAAGTTGTAAATTGCTGCCCGAAGAATCAGCTATAAGACTAACGCCACCGAAGATCCCTGATAATGCTAAGAATACAATTACTGCAATTAGCAGATAGCGAAATATTTTACTTGTCATCTTTTTGTGGTTTAGGTTGATTACAAATTACAAAAATTATTGCAAATAAATGCAATAATTCAGTGAATATTAAATAATTGGATTTAGGAAGTCGCCATCAACTATGAATAGTTTGCAACCATTTGCAGTAAACGACCGATGAGTATTAATGTTATCATCGGTAACATGATAGGACATGCCTTTTCTGAGCAAACTTTTGGTTCCATCTTTAAGTTCAGATATCATCTCTCCTTCGAGGCAGTAAATAATGTGACCCTTCGTACACCAATGGTCGGCAAGATAATTAGGTGAGTATTCTACTACTCTTATTCTTAACTCTTCAAACTGAATGGTTTGCCAATAGGCTGTTCCTGTAACGCCTTTGTGCTCGGTTTTTGGAATTGAAATCCAATCGATGGTTTCAAATGGAATTGTCATCATACTAAGTCAAGTTTAGGTTGATTTTCAAATTTAGATTATTTGTAATTGTAATTGATTGCGAAAAGTCATTTAAGGCGATGGACTTTTTAGTTATCTTGTACAACTATTTATAATGATTTGATACAATAATATTTGATCTCAACATCAAACCCCCACGAACAATGAAAACCTCAATTGTAAAGATATTCAAGAATAAGCTGATGGTTTTATTTTTTATTTCAGTTTACACTATAATTAATCCATTTTCGGTTTTACAAGCCCAAGAAACTAAGTACACAGCAGCCAAAGGTGATTGGAATTGTGACTCGTTAGGAAACCATCGAGTGGTTGTGCATTTTGATGGCTCAACAAAAGTTGCGAAGGTTAAGGTTGAATGGAGAAGGCGGGACTTTGAACCCGAAAAGAAAAATATTATTGTAGAAGATGTTCAAACCCATAAAAGGGTTATGAATGTTGTAAGGGGTGAGATTAATAGAGAAGTAGGCGTAGTTTACTTTGAGCCTACTTCAGGAGCAGGTAACTACTTCATTTACTATTTGCCCTATAAATCATCAGGCAAATCGAATTATCCAAAGAATACTTATCCTGAATTTGTTGAGACTGCCGATGCGAATTGGTTGTTGTCTGCAAAAGAAATTTCAAATATTAGTAAGGCAAAGGTTGTTGAGATACAATCAATCGATGAGTTTAATAGCGTTTATCCCATGGAGGTAATTGCAACATCATCAGAGATTCAGAGTTTATCGGATAAGTATTTCGATAAACCTTTTGTGGTTTTTCCTGAGGATAGATTGCATCCAATTAAAATGGTAAGGGATTTACCCCAACGATGGATGTTTGTTGGCCCAAAAAACTCATTTGAAGGAGAGGCCTGCAAAGGGGAATATTTTGCATTTCAATTCGGGATATATGCTATTCAGGATATTAGAGACATTCGGGTCATGTTTTCTGACTTAAAATCTCTTTCAGGAAAATCAATTTCAGCTGTTCGATTAGACTGTATTAACACCAATGGAATTAATTGGGATGGTAAGCCTTTAACAAAAAAAGTTGATATTTCAGCAGGACTAGTACAAGCCCTCTGGTGTGGCGTTGATGTTCCAAAGGATATTGAGGCAGGAGAGTACAAAGGCACTGCATCAATATCAATCGATAATAGCTTTTATAAGGATATAGAGTTGATAATTAAAGTTAATAATACATTGCTTAATGATGGTGGTGCTGACGAACCATGGAAACAAACAAGGTTGAAGTGGTTGAACTCAACACTGGCTCAGGATAATTCAGTAATACCCCCTTACACTCCTTTGGTTGTAAAGAATAACACCATTAGCCTTCTCGGAAGGAAAATTGAGCTGAATAATGATGGTTTCCCTAAAAGCATTCAGGCATTCTTTACTCCTGAAATGACCTCTTTCTCCGATAAACCTAAAAGTATTATCAACCAACCGCTACAGATTGTTTGTGTAGATGATAAAGCAAGCGTTGTGGTATGGAAAAACGGAGGAGTGAAATTTACTGAGACTACAGCAGGAACGGTATCGTGGGAAGCCGTGAATTCATCACCTGCAATTCAGATGAAAGTGAATGCTTCCTTGGAGTTTGATGGTTTTATTTCGTATAAAGTTGCCATTACAGCATTAAGTGATATTGCGCTTTCAGATATAAGAATGAACATCCCAATGAACTCCGATGCAGCCAAATACATAATGGGACTTGGTTTGAAGGGAGGCTATCGACCCGAAAAGTTTGAGTGGAAATGGGATGTTGCCAATAAAAATCAGGATGGCGCTTGGATTGGTGATGTGAATGCAGGACTTCAATTCTCGCTTAGAGCAGAGAACTATGTTCGACCATTAAATACAAATTTCTATTTACAGAAACCGCTTAATCTTCCACCATCATGGGGGAATAATGGAAATGGTGGTATTAATATAGCTACGCAAGAAAACTCGGTAATGGTCAATAATTACAGCGGCCCAAGAACGATAAAAAAGGGTGAAACCCTTTACTACAATTTCACGCTGCTTATTACACCATTTCACCCAATTAATACCGATTTTCAGTGGAGTAATCGGTTTTACCATAAGTATAGCCCAATTGATACCGTTATTGCGCGAGGTTCAACCATAGTAAATATACATCATGCTAACGAAATCAACCCTTATATCAACTATCCTTTTATTGCCCATAAAAAGATGAAGGATTACATTGATGAGGCGCATTCCAAAGGGTTAAAGGTTAAGATTTACAATACTGTTAGAGAGCTGTCAAACCGAGCATATGAAACTTTCCCCTTACGAAGTTTAGGGCATGAGATCTATTCACCCGGAGTAGGAGGAGGATTTTCTTGGTTGCAGGAGCATGTTGGCGATGATTACATTGCTGCTTGGTTTGTACCTGAGCTAAAGGATGCTGCAATTATTAACAGCGGTATGAGCCGTTGGCATAACTATTATGTTGAGGGGATGAACTGGTTGGTCAATAATGTTGGTATCGATGGTCTTTATTTAGATGATGTGGCTTTCGATCGAACTACAATGAAGCGAGTTAAAAGAGTGCTAACACAAAATGGTCACCCGGGAATTTTGGATCTACACTCTGCAAACCAGTACAATAAAATGGATGGCTTTATCAATAGTGGCATGCTTTACATGGAGCATTTTCCTTACCTAAATCGACTTTGGTTTGGGGAGTATTTCGATTACAACGAATTACCCGATTTTTTCTTAACTGAGGTTAGCGGAATCCCATTCGGGTTAATGGGAGAAATGCTTGAGGGCGGCGGAAATCCTTGGAGAGGTATGATTTACGGGATGACCAACCGCATGCCTTGGACCGAGAATAGCGATCCGCGTCCAATATGGAAGGCTTGGGATGATTTTGGAATCAAGGAAAGCCAAATGATTGGCTACTGGGTTGAGAATTGTCCAGTGAAAACCAACCGATCAGATGTTTTAGCAACCGTTTATAAAAGAAAAGGAGCAACATTAATTTCTATCGCCAGCTGGGCGAAGGAGGATGTGAGTATTCAATTAAGTATTGATTGGAAAGCCTTGGGTTTAAATCCTGTTAAGGCAAAACTTGTTGCTCCCGATGTTAAGTCATTTCAACAATCATTTGCAATTAATCCAACTGATTCGTTCGTTGTACCAAAGGGAAAAGGATTTTTGTTGATTTTGAGCGAGTAGTTTATAATCGTAAATTAGTCTCTGTTTTAGATGAGTTGTGCAATATAAATTTGTGATATTTTTGGACTTATGGAAAGAATTAAAAAGGCTACATGGTTTTTTGTTGGTTTCATCCTTATACGAATTTTGTTTAGCAGCTGCGATTGCAATACTACTCCCATTTTATTTAACCTTGACCATGCAATAGTTACAAATATTGAAAATTCTGGGGAATGGGCAGGCGAAAGCAGCAGTGATACCATGTTGAGCAAAGCGGTTGCATTTAAAATAACTGTTGGTTCAATCGAAAGTCCTTTCTCCTATGCCAAGTTTCAATTGCAAGGGTTTGGATTTGCTAGTGCCTATGCAATGGAGTGTCCTACTCCCTTTAAGCCCAATCAAGAAATTAAGAATGTTAAGATAACAAATGTTTTCCCCGTTAACCCTTCAATACCTATTAACACTGAACTGTCAGAAAATAACATTGTTTATGCGATTGGGAGCAGCCTTTCTTCCAATGATCTTTACGTTTCAAAGAAAACGTTACTGAATAAAATTAATCCCGGAATAGTATCTGATATTCCTGAAATCACTTTTCTATTTTTTCTGAAAGATCAGGTTGAAAACACTAAGGCTCAATTTAATATTACTATTGAGTTGTCGGATGGACAATTAATCTTAGCACAAACCCGCGTGATTACAATCTTTTAGTAATGAAGAAATTTTCTCTCTTAATATTTTTTGTAATAGGAGTCGGGATATTTGCATTTACCCAAACTCCTGAAAAGCTGATAATAAAGCATGAAGTAGGTTTATTCCTTGGGAATAGTGAGGATATTTACGATAGTTTGCCCAATGGGCAGAATCTGGACTTCATGAATTATCTTCAACATAGTTACGATTGGGTTGACTATTCTTATGTCGGAATAAGCACTTCTTTGTGGTTTAAGGGCGGCTGGGAGGTAAAGGCCAGAATAGCCGTTGACGATTCGTTTAACCCTAATTTCATGGATTTTAATGTTTCATATCTACCTTTCCAAACCTGGGGTTTTACTGCTGGAATATTCCGTCGATCAAAGACAATCGAAAACTATAATCTATTTCATTTACAAACCGATATAGGTTATTATGGCGATTTAAATTCCAATTTTCGCCAAATTCGCATACACGATCGTGGTTTCCAATTTGGGGTATTAACCCGAACTTTGGTAAATCACTTCGAGTTTGAGGGCGAAATTGTTGGGGGGATGACCGCAACTGCTCCATTCCGAGTTTTTATTCATCAAAAATTGATGGGTGGGAATTTGCTTCGAACATATAAATACCAAACGAAAGGAACTCCATCTCTTTTTGTTAGTCCAACACTTTCGGTTACTTACAATCACGAGAATTCGAAGAAAAAAATCTTTGGTGTAGGCTTAGTCTTGAAATGGTTTATCGTTTCAAAAGCAATTGATTATAAAAGGACTGAAATGCTTTGGACTAATGATAACATAACAAGTAAATCTATTTCATCCGATAAACACTGGCTTAATCAATTCGATTTGCGTTTAGCGATTCACTGGCAGTGGTAAAGTATAAATGAGTTACAACTAACATGACAAATTCAGCAATCCGTAAATCATTTATTTGGTTAACCATATTCAGCATTGCAATGGCTTTCCTCGAAACCTCTGTGGTTGTTTATTTGCGTAAACTATATTACCCTGAGGGTTTCAACTTTCCATTAAAAATGTTGGATAAGGATATTGCAGTTGTTGAGGTTTTTAGAGAGTTTGCAACGATAATAATGCTTTTTGGTGCAGGTTTTATTGCAGGGCGGAGTAAGACAGAAAAATTTGGGCTATTTCTTTATTGCTTTGCCATTTGGGATATTTTCTACTACGTTTTTCTTAAAGCAATACTTAATTGGCCTGTTAGCTTGTTGACTTGGGACATCCTTTTCCTAATACCAACAACCTGGGTTGGACCTGTTATAGCGCCAGTAATTGTTTCTATTGTAATGATTGTTTTTGCAATTTTAATTTCAAAATCAGCAAGTTGTAATATCGAATCTAGAATAAGTAGAATTGAATGGACACTGTTGATTTCAGGGTCAATTGTTTTGATTATTGGATTTGTATACGACTATGTTAGATTTATGCTACAGTATTTCAGTTTTTGGGAAATTTTTTCACCAGCAAATACATCAAAGTTGATGGGCAAGGCTTTGGCGTATGTTCCTGTTTCCTTTCCTTGGTTTATTTTTTTTGTAGGTATTGGTTTTATTATTGGTGGTGTTGGGTTATTCTATTTGAGAAATAGAGGTTACGATAATCAACTTCGAAAGCCAATGTGCACTTAAAACTAAAACGAAATTGGACGAATATAATTTGACAAAAGAGGATAGGGTGGCACTACTTAAGATTGCTCGCCAAGTTATCATCGATTTCGTAAATGGTTCAAAAATCTCGTTTGCTGATGAGAAGGCACTATCCTCAAATCTTCTTTTGCCTGCTGGTGCTTTTGTAACACTTAAAGAATATGGCAAACTAAGAGGTTGTATTGGTTGTTTCAACCCCGAAAAGCCTCTTTACAAAGTGATTCAATCCATGGCTATAGCTTCAGCAACCGAGGATTATCGATTTACTCCTGTTAAATTATCGGATATCTCGAACCTTGAAATTGAAATATCGGTACTAACACCCATGAAGTTAATCAAATCTATTGATGAGATTATACTTGGTAGGCATGGCATCTATTTAAAAAAGGGTATTTGTTCGGGTACATTTCTTCCGCAGGTTGCAACAGACACTGGCTGGACACTCGATGAGTTCCTAGGTCATTGCGCACAGGATAAGGCTTTTATCGGTTGGTATGGCTGGAAAGATGCTGATATCTATACTTATGAGGCGATAGTGTTTGAAGAAAAGGAGTTCAAGGATAAATTAAAGTAGAAAAGGAATAAAACCAGATTAATGATTAATGGAGATTTCAGACGTCAGATAATAGACATCAATCCTTTAACTTTTAACCATTAAAACTTTACTGTTTTTTCTTTGCCACATTGTAGTAATAATCAGCCTTCTCCTTATTGTCGTATCGTGTAAAAATATTGCCTAGGAATGTAGCATATCGGTTCTTAGGATCGATTTGATATAAGCGTAAAAAGTAATCCTTTGCAATTCGATAATTCTCGAAGTAGATTTTATATGCAGCTAATAGCTGTTGGTACTGCTTATCGGTTTTGTTCGCTTGGTACGCTTTCATCTCCTTTACATAGCTATTTTCGGCCATATAGTAATATCTCTCAGCAAAATACTCCAATACATTGATATTGTTAGGGTCGAGTTTTAGGATTTGACCTGCGATTTTATCAAGTTGATTTTTATTTTCGAGTTTTTGACAAACCTTGAAATAACCTGAGAGGAATATCACTTCACCTTGGGCTGCTAAATCTAATGATGACCATTGTTTGTAAGCTGATTCCCAATTTTCGCTTTTGATATAGGCTAAGAAAATTTTCTTTTGCATATCCTTTATTTCTTCACCCTGAGGATACTTAGCTATATACGCATCAAGGTTAGTTATCTCTTTCGATAGATTATCTTTTTCAAGAAAAGCCTTTGCAAGAATTGAATAGGTTTTATCTGTAGCAATCGGGTAGCGTTTTGCTATCTCAAGGTATTGAATGGCTTTATCAGTTTGTTTTAATTCCCAAGCGGCAATCCCTGCATTTTGGTAAATTGTGCTATCAACTCTTTTGTTTAGACTCTTTTTGACTTCAATAATTTCATCGTATAAAGAAAGAGCTTTTGTGAAATCGCCATTGCTGTATGCTGAGTTAGCATCTTGTTGCTTTTGAGTTGTTTGATTGGTTTTTACCTTCGTGGTTTGTTTTGTTGATGTACAGCTTATAAAAGCCGCTGTTGCAAATATTGCTAGCGCAATTAACTTGTTCGATTTAATCATATTCAACTCCCTGTTTTTTGAGGTGGCAAAGGTAGAATAAAAATCAAAAATCTTAACATGCTTTGAGCATGACGTAAATAATGATAAAAAGGAGTTTGCGAATTTATAAGGAAACTCTAAGACTTAACACCATTGAGGTCTATGATTCTATTAATCAGTTTAATGAGAAAAGTGAAGAATTTTTCACTTTTCACTTTTTTCTATACTCTAACCCCCATTACAAGAATATCATCAACCTGTTCATGATGCCCTTTCCATTCGAAATGGTTTTTTTGTAAAATTGCTTTTTGCTCATCCATTGGCTTGTCCCATATCTCTAAAAGCATCTCTTTATACTTTTTCGACATAAATTTACGTCCGTCAGCACCTCCGAATTGGTCAGCATATCCATCGGATGAAATATAGAAAGTATCACCCTTTTGTACTGCTATTTCATGGTTGGTAAAAGGAAGATGGTCAATCATATGTATGGCGATAGGCATTTTATTGGCTTTGTATTCAATGAGTTCACCATTACGTATCAGGTAGAGTGGATTATAAGCACCAGCCCATTCCAGTTTCATTTCTTTAGGGTCGAAAACGCACAATGAAATATCCATACCATCTTTGGCCTCGTCTTTTTTTCCTGTTTGGGAAAGGGTATGCTTTACGTGGTCGCGAAGATAGTTTAAGATGCTCGCTGGCTGCATAATACCCTCTTTGTTCACAATTTCATAGAGGAACGAAACGCCAAGCATGCTCATAAATGCTCCCGGCACGCCATGTCCAGTGCAATCTGCAGCAACTATAACAATCTTTCCGTCTCTTTGGGTTAGCCAAAAGAAGTCACCGCTAACGATATCTCTTGGAAGATAAAGCACAAAGTGTTGCGGTAGTGTTTGAAGTAAAATCTCATCAGATGGAAGAATCGCCCTCTGAATACGGCTAGCATAGCGAATGCTATCGGTTATCTCTTTTTTCTGTTGTGTTATAAGCTCATTCTTCTCCTCAAGAATCCGATTGGCTTTTTGTTTCTCCTTAATCATTTTTAAAAGGAGCAGGGCGACTAATAGAATTAACACTGCACCAATTACTGCACCAATTATGGTGAGTTTTTGTCTTTTGATTACCGAATCTTGCAAGTTTAATGCTAAGTCTTTCTTCTCAGTTTCGTACTTGGTTTGCATCTCGGTTATTGCCTTCTGACTTTTTTCGGTAAAAATTTCATCTTTGATTTTTACAGCCAACTTACTGTAAATTAATGCTTTTTGAACTTCGCCAATCTCTTCGTAAAGTTTTGCTAATCTTTCGTAGCAGTAGCGAACGTTATCCTTCATTTCGAGCTCTTTCGAAAGTTTTACACACTCTAAGAAGTTTGCTTCTGCCTGAGCAGTGTTTTTTTGATTGTAATTACTTTCGCCTAGTGAAAATAGAGCATTAACCTTCTCGTATGGCAGGTTTAACTTACGAGCTAGTTCTAGCGCCACGTTTAAGAATTTGTCGGCTCTATTCCAGTCTCTAACATAGCTGTAGGCAGTGCCGATGTTAATGCTAACGGTTGATATTTGATCTTCTTCTTTGGTGTCTTTAAATATTGCAAGAGATTTATTGTAGTATTCAATCGATTTTTCGAATGAGGAGAGAATGGTTTTGCTAGGAATCTTTTTTAATGAGTCTTCCCACTCCTCGCCGTATTGAGCAACAAAATGGTTGGTGGCAAGTCTTGAGTAAATATTTGCAATATTTTGAAATGAACGCCCTTCCTCGGATCGTGATTTTAATGATTGAAAAATCGCTAATGACCTTTTATAGTATTCAAGACCTTTGTTGTAGTTGGCCTCATTATCTTTAACGGCTAATGTGCTTTGCGATAGGTTTTCGTAAACCATACCTATTCCGTTGCATGATTTTGCAATCCCTTCACTATTGCCAATTTTTTCAAAAGTTTGAAGTGCTTTTTGAAACTGTTCGAGAGCAAGTTGATAATTACCAATGCTAATGCATGTTCCGCCAAAGTTAAGGTAAGCAATTGCCAATGCACTTGGGTCGTTTATTGACTCTCTGATTTTAATGGATTTAGTATAGCAATCAATCGATTTTTGGTAGTCTGCTATATCATAGTATAATCTTCCTATTTTATTATAGGTGATTGCTATATCTGATTGGTTGCCAATAGTAATACGTAATTCAAGAGCCTTGTTTGTGTAAAATAAAGCAGAATCAATTCTCCCCCTTGAATCAGAAATATTTCCAAGTAAAAAATATGCATTAGCCTCAGGTTTAATGCTGTCGTTTTCTAAGGCTAATGTGAGAAGTTGGCGTGTTATTTTTTCAGAAAGTGATAAAGAATCAAGATCTAAGTATGATCGAGAAATTCCTTTTAATGCTCTGAATTTACCAAAGATATAATTTGAGGAATTGCTAATTTCTAAGGATTTGTTAAAGCATTGTAATGCTTGATTATCATTTTCTTGATAATTATAAATAAAACCTAAGTTGTATTCTGCATCTGCCTTTGCTTTGTCGTCCAACTTTTTTGCAAGATCCACAGCATCTTTTGCATATTCTAAACCTTCCGGTTCATCTACCTTTATTTCTGAAAGTTTAAAAAGAAATTGAAGTTTGACTATACCTTTTGAATCTCTCATTAAATTCCTAAGGCTATCAACCTTGTCGGATTGGGCAAAGGTAAGCTGCGAAATAAGCAGGAAAATAAATACGGATGATAATTTTTTCAATGACATAGTGGGTTCTTTTACAACTAAAGCAAATTAACAAAAGATTAGAGGATTCAACAAGAATATTGAAGTCTTTTTTAAACAAAATATATTAGATAGGTTTTTTATATAATTTGCTTATTCATATTGGTTTGAATGCTGATGAGTTAGGATCAGTAATGTTGAAAAATCATATTGCTTAATGCTTCATAGGCTGAGATATTTTTCAAGAATAATTGCCGCTTGCTGAACAGCGTTATCGCATACTCTGTCAAAGAGTCCATTTTCTTTGGCCGCCATTCGTTCGGTTGGATTTGAAAGATCGATTTTCAGAAGTTCTTTACACTGAATATTTCCGAGGATTTTTTCACACTCAGCAACATAATTCCCTACAATCTCGCTCACCTTCTCCTTCGATTCATTATCTCCTGAGACCCCGCTTCCATACCTTATTCCAAGGATGATTGCTCCAGCATTAACCGCTCCGCAGACATGTTGTTTGCGACCAACGCCGCCACCTAGCCCGGCTCCAATTTTTAATGCAATATCAGAATTGATGTTAACGCTTTCTGCAAATGCTGCAAGGATTGCTTGTGCGCAGTTATTTCCATTTTTGAAATTATTTATTGCTGAAATTGGTCTACTCATGTTTTTAATATTAAAAGTTACACAAATCTAAAAACTTAAGATTTGATAATGAATTATTTTAAGGTATGCTTTTAAGTTTTTCAATATTTATAAAAATCAAGGAACTTTACCAATATTTTGGTGTTTACCTTTTCTTAGGTATTTTTGAACTGGCAAATATGATTATTATGAATTTTATTTTTAATCGGTTTTTAGGTCTGATTTTAATCGGATTATTATTATTCGGGTGTAATTCCTCCACGCCTAAAGATCAAAGCAGTCGGATAACAGTCTCAGTTAGCATTCTACCTCAAAAGTATTTAATTGATAGGCTAACGGATAGCACTCTTGAAGTAAATGTTATGGTTCCTCCGGGTACAAGTCCTGAAATGTATGAGCCATCTCCCAGTCAGATGAAAGGAGTTTCTAAATCAGCTATTTATTTTGCTGTTGGACCATTGGAGTTTGAAAATACCATTCTGCCTCGAATCAAAGAGTTAAATCCAAATATTCTTTTTGCTGATCTTTCAAAAGGAATCAACTTAATTGAAGGTCATAAACATAGAGCGATAATGGGTGCGGATGAGCATCATACTTGTTATGATCCTCATATCTGGACATCTTCATTGGAGTATAAACAGATGGCAATTGGAACATGTAATGGGTTGTGTAAACTATTCCCTGCGAAGAAACAGAAATTCGAGAAGAATTTAGCAAAACTAGAAGCTGAAATCAATAGGTTGGATTCTGTAGTAAAAGAGGTAATAAAAGTTGCCGAAACAAAGAAATTTTTGATATATCATCCTGCATTATCATACTTTGCACGCCAATACGGACTTACCCAAATTGCGATTGAGATGGATGGGAAAAACCCTTCCGCTCATCAGCTAGCCGAAATGGTTCGGTTAGCAAAATCCGAAAACCTTAGCGCTGTTTTTATTCAAACGCAGTTCGACTCTCGTAATGCTGAAATACTGGCCAATGAACTTGGAGGAGAGGTATTGACTATTGACCCACTTGGTTACGATTGGCTAAATAATATGTACGACCTAACCAATAAGTTATCTAAAGCGTTGAGGTCGAAAAAAATCCAAAAGAATGAGTAAAATACTCGATGTTGTAAATGTAACGGCAGGTTATGGTTCCGATGTTATCTTAAAAGATATTAATTTTGAGGTGATTGATAATGATTTTATTGGAGTTATTGGCCCTAACGGCGGAGGGAAAACAACTTTACTAAAACTTCTTTTGGGTGAAATAAACCCTTTTCAAGGACATGTAAATTTTTATCCTTCAAGTAAGGATGAAACTTTGTTTGGATATCTGCCACAAGTTTCAACAATCGATAGGGAGTTTCCCATTAAGGTTATTGATATTGTATTGTCGGGATTAATGCATCGAAATGGACTTTTTGGAGGGAATAAAAATATAAATCGAAAAAAAGCGCTTGAAATACTCTCGACAGCAGGGGTCGAGCATCTTTGGAATTATAGCGTTGGTGAGCTTTCGGGAGGCCAACTTCAACGAGTTTTTCTTTGTCGTGCTTTAATTTCACAGCCACGCCTCCTTATCCTTGATGAGCCGAATACCTACGTTGATAATAAGTTTGAAAAGGAATTGTACGAATTACTCCGCGAATTGAACAAGCGTATGGCAATCATCATGGTCTCACACGATGTTGGAACAATAACATCTTATGTAAAAACAATAGCCTGCGTTAATAGGCATTTGCACTACCATCGGTCAAATAAAATAACACCGGAACAGCTTGCTGCTTACGAATGTCCAATTCAAATAATATCTCATGGTAAGATACCACACACTGTTCTGCTCGATCATCGTAAGGAGGCGAAAGTATGATAGCGATTTTTAAAGATATTTTTGAGTATCAGTTTTTAATGAATGCTGTGATTGCTGCTTTTTTAGTTTCGATTGTCGCAGGAATTATTGGTACTTATATCACATCACGACGATTAGTCTTCCTGAGTGGGGGGATAACCCACGCTTCATTTGGTGGAATTGGAATTGCTTACTTTTTAGGATTTAATCCAGTTATTGGAGCTATTATTTTTTCGATTCTTTCAGCATTCGGTATCGAAGCGCTTTCGCATCGAAAGAGTATGAGAGAGGACTCAGCAATTGGTATCCTGTGGGCATTTGGTATGGCTATCGGTATAATTTTTATATTTTTAACGCCTGGTTATGCACCCAACCTTCTTAGCTTTTTGTTTGGTAGTATATTGACTGTTACGAATGCTGATTTGCTTTCGTTGCTTGCATTGAACTTGTCTGTAATTCTTTTTTTCGTTTTGTTTTATAGGCCAATTCTTTACATCGCTTTCGATCAGGAGTTTGCGCGCACTCAGAAAATACCTGTAACAATTCTCAACTATGTTTTAATAACTTTTATTGCTATTGCCATCGTTTTGAGTATTCGTGTTGTTGGAATAATCCTATTAATATCACTCTTTACAATTCCTCCCGCTACAGCAAATATTTTCTCGAATCATTTTGGTAAAATTATTTTTTGGTCAATCCTACTGAGTTTCCTTGGATGTTTTTTCGGGTTGCTAATTTCCTACGGAATTAATATACCTAGCGGCGCAGCAATTGTTGTTGTTCTTGTTTTCATGTTTGGAATTATTAAAGCGTTACATGGTTTATATAATTGGCTTAAAAGACGTTCATCAATGGCGCGAAACAAATAGTTGGAATACTAATTTAGTTAATACTGTTATATTATGAATTTTGATCTTATAGTAATTGGAAGTGGCCCGGGTGGCTATGTTGCAGCGATTAGAGCTAGCCAACTTGGATTAAAGGTTGGCGTTGTTGAAAAGGAAAATCTCGGGGGTATCTGTCTTAATTGGGGATGTATTCCTACAAAGGCTCTACTTAAAAGCGCACAGGTATTCGAGTACGCTTCACATGCTGCAGAATACGGCGTAGTTGTAGCGGATGTTAAACCTGATTTTGAAAAGATGATTGCTCGAAGCCGTGGAGTTGCCGATGCTATGAGCAAAGGGATTCAGTTCTTATTCAAGAAGAATAAGGTTGAGGCAATTAGTGGCTTTGGTAAATTGAAGGATAATCATACTGTTTCAGTTACTGCTGCCGACGGCACAACCACTGATTATACTGCAAGTCATATTATCCTGGCAACGGGCGCACGTTCGCGCGAATTGCCAAACCTAAAACAGGATGGCGTTAAGGTTATTGGATATCGTCAGGCACTCTCATTGCCAAAACAACCGAAATCAATGGTGGTTGTTGGATCCGGTGCCATTGGTAGTGAGTTTGCATATTTCTATAATGCGGTTGGAACCAAGGTTACGCTTGTTGAATTTCTACCCAATATAGTGCCTCTTGAGGATGAAGAGGTAAGCAAAACGCTTGAGCGCTCATTTAAGAAGAATGGCATTGCCGTGATGACCAATTCAACAGTTGAATCTGTTGATACATCAGGAGAACTTTGCAAAGTTAAGATTCAAACCAAAAAAGGACTCGAGGAGGTTGAGGCCGAAATTGTGTTATCTGCTGTTGGTGTTAGCACCAATCTTGAAGGAATTGGACTCGAAACTGTTGGCGTAGAGGTTGAAAAAGGAAAAATTAAGGTAGATGATTACTACAAAACAAACATCGAAGGTATTTATGCCATTGGCGATATAGTTCATGGCCCTGCTTTGGCGCACGTTGCATCTGCTGAAGGCATTGTTTGCGTTGAGAAGATTGCAGGTCAAAACCCACACCCAGTAAACTATAAGAATATCCCAGGTTGTACCTATACAACTCCTGAAGTTGCATCAGTTGGACTGAGTGAAAAAGCTGCTGTTGAGGCTGGTTATGAAATTAAAGTTGGTAAATTTCCATTTACCGCATCAGGTAAGGCAACTGCTGCAGGGGCTAGAGATGGCTTTGTTAAGTTAATTTTCGATGCCAAGTATGGTGAACTACTAGGTGCTCATATGATTGGAGCGAACGTCACCGAGATGATTGCAGAACTTGTTGTGGCACGTAATTTAGAGACTACTGGACATGAGTTAATCAAGAGTATTCATCCACACCCAACCATGAGCGAAGCAATTATGGAAGCTGCTGCTGCGGCCTATGGCGAGGTGATTCACATCTAAATCAAGTAATAATTGTAATAGAAAGAGCCGGATTTCCGGCTCTTTCTATTTACCCTCAATTAATACCTATTCCCATTTAAACTCAATATTTGTCGTGGGTTGTCCTGATGATATATGGCTAGTTATTTTGTATGTGACATTTTTACAATTGCATAATTCTATGGCTTTGAATATCCAACCTGCAAATCGATACTCAAGGGTTTTCGTAATTCCATCGAATTTTTTTATCTTCAACACAGCAGATTTACTCCCTGTTTCGATTGCTTCAGTATCTGAGGGTACATAGAAGGTTTCAACCATTCGTGAGGCTCGTTTCATTAGATATTGAGGTGTTGCAACAAAAAGAAACACCTTATATATACCGTTTAAAGTTACCTTTGCACTAAATTTTCCCAGTTCTTCACCAGCCTTTTGGGTGTTAAAATTATAGAATTGCTCAACAACCTTTTCCATTGGATCGTAGTATGCAGGCTTTATTTCATACCAATCGCCAACTTTTACAGCTCCTTCATATAACTTTTTAGATTCAGGGGGTAACGATTTTAACCAATCGTTATACTTACTCGGGAATGTTTCCTTAACAAAATCTCTTGTAGTAATAATACTTGTTCCTTTTACTTGCATAGCGGTTTTGTTTTTATTTATCAAATTGCAATATAAACAATAATGAATTATTATGGTTCATTCTTTTTTAAATATTTAAACAACGACCTGATAATTTGATGAGTTTGTAAATTGTGTATTTGAATGGAGTGAATTGCTAATGTCAAGACTTTAATCTTTTAAAATTATGGGCTTGGATATTTTGCTTTTATACGGATTTTATAAATAATAAAATCCTTTTATGATTTGATTCCTTTGTATTTCATATTTTTGCGGCATAAAAATTTCTATTGATGATTTCTGTTAATCAGGTTACAGTAAGTTTTGGTGGGTTTCAACTCTTTAAGGATATTAACTTCCTAATTACCCCGCGCGACAGGATAGGTCTTGTTGGTAAGAATGGTGCGGGCAAATCAACGCTGTTGAAATTAATTGTGGGTGAGATGAAACCAACTTCTGGTAGCGTTTCAATACCCAATGATGTTAGAGTTGGATATTTACCTCAGCAAATGGTGATTGCCGATGGAAGAACGGTTCTAAACGAAACGCTATTGGCCTTCAAAGAAACCATTGAGCTAAAGAAAGAAATTGATCTTTTAGGTAAGGCGATTGCTGAGAGGACCGATTATGAAAGCGATTCATATATTAAATTGATTAATCAGCTAACCGATAAATCCGATCATTACAATATTATTGGGGGCGGAAATATCGAATCGCAGGTTGAGCAAACTCTTACAGGACTTGGATTTAAACGCAGCGATTTTGAGCGACAAACCTCTGAGTTTAGCGGTGGTTGGCGAATGCGAATTGAACTCGCAAAGCTGCTTCTTCGAAAACCCGAAGCCTTACTTCTCGATGAGCCAACCAATCATTTGGATATTGAATCGATTCAATGGCTCGAGGAATATCTGAGCGATTTTTCGGGAGCATTGCTGCTCATATCGCACGATAAGGCTTTTCTCGATAATGTAACTCAGCGTACAATTGAGCTTTCGCTTGGAGTTGCGTATGATTATAGAGTTTCATACTCTAAATATGTTGAACTCCACCGTGAACGCAGGGAGCAGCAGATGGCTGCATACCGTAATCAGCAGAAGATGATTGAGGATACTCAGGATTTTATCGATAGGTTTAGGTATAAGTCAACTAAGGCAGTTCAGGTTCAATCGCGCATTAAGCAGCTCGATAAGCTTGATATAATTGAGGTAGACGATGAGGATTTAACATCGTTAAATATTAAATTTCCGCCAGCTCCACGCTCTGGCGATACTGTGGTTGAGGCAAAAGAGGTGTCGAAGAGTTTTGGAAGTCGTTTAATATTTAGCGGAGCGAACTTCACTGTTCAGCGAGGCGAGAAGGTTGCCTTTGTTGGGCGTAACGGTGAGGGGAAAACCACCATGAGCCGAATTATTATTGGGGAACTCGATTACGATGGACATAACCGAATTGGTCATAATGTGAGCATTGGTTATTTTGCTCAGAATCAGGATGAACTTTTGAATAACTCACTCACTGTGCTTGAAACTATTGATAATGTAGCTGTTGGTAATGTCCGTTTAAAGATGCGCGATATCCTTGGCGCATTCCTTTTCCGTGGCGATGATGTAGATAAAAAAGTGGGTGTTCTTTCGGGCGGTGAGCGTAACCGTTTGGCTATGGCCAAATTAATGCTTCAGCCATATAATTTGCTTGTACTCGATGAGCCAACCAACCATCTCGATATGCGCTCCAAGGATATCTTGAAAGATGCATTGCTCAAGTTCGATGGAACGCTTATCGTAGTTTCCCACGACAGGGAGTTTTTAAATGGTTTGGTTAATAAGGTATATGAATTTAGCGATGGTAGGGTTAAAGAGCATCTTGGTGGGATATACGATTTTCTACGTCGGAGAAAGCTTGCAAATCTTAAGGAGCTTGAGCGTAAGCGCGAGGAGGTTCGCGATGTAGAACCAAAATCTGATTCGGAGCAAAAGCAGGCATGGCTTGAACGCAAGGAGGTTGATAAGCAAATTCGAAAATTAGTTGTTCAACTCGAAGAGGTTGAAGGTAAGATTGAAGCGATTGAAGCAGAAATTGACCGACTTGATGCTAAATTTGCCAATCCCGATGAAGGAGATGCTGCTAACCCCGATTATGCTTTTTTCTCGAAGTATCAGGAGCTAAAGGATGAATTGAATGATTTTATGAAAAGATGGGAAGCCTTGTCTATAGAGGTGGAGGAATTAAAAGCTAAAAGGAATTTGTAAGTGAAAAGCGACGAGTGACAAGTGACAAGTGAAAAGTGACAAGTGAAAAGTGACAAGTGACAAGTGAAAAGCACTATATAACCTTTTATTAATATGTAAACTGTCAACGCTGCCTAAAGGCAGTCGTCAACTAACAACTAAATGTTATGTCAAAAGAAATAGATGATTCAATATACGGGATAAGGCCAGTAATTGAGGCGATTAATTCAGGAAAACAGGTAGATAAACTATTAATAAAGCAGGGGTTGGTTGGTGATTTAGCCAATGAACTCTTAAGTTTAATCAAGGAGAAAGGAATTCCTTATCAGCTCGTTCCTTATGAGCGATTCGCAAAATATGGAAATCGTAACCATCAAGGGGTAATTGCATTTGTAACTCCCATTGAACTTGTTGAATTGGAATCATTGGTTCCAATGCTCTTCGAAAGCGGCAAGGAGCCTTTTTTGCTAATTCTCGATAGAATAACAGATGTTCGCAACTTCGGCGCTATTGTTCGAACAGCCGAATGCGCAGGGGTTGATGCGATAATTGTTCCTGCCAAGGGAGCAGCGCAAATTGGCTCCGATTCAGTTAAGACCTCGGCTGGTGCTTTGCATCATATTCCAATTTGTAAAGTTGGAAGTTTGAAAGTTACCTTGAATTTTCTTAAAAATAGTGGATTCAAAACCATCATTACAGCCGACAAAGGTTCTGATGTACTCTATGATGTCGATTTCAAAGGTCCTCTTGCTGTTGTTTTGGGTGCTGAGGATACGGGTGTTTCAACCGATTTGTTTAAACTTGCCGATGGTTTGGTACGCATTCCAATTAATGGGAAAATCGGTTCGTTAAATGTATCGGTCGCTGCAGGTGTTATTATTTATGAAGTGTTGAGGCAACGGGGTTTATAGTCCAGCCTCGCCCAAGGCTTTTTTGCACGCTTCGCGTCCATAGGCTATCATCTCTTCCCCTTTGTAAAACTCGAAGACTGAGCAGGAATATTTAGATATACTCACTAAAACATCTGGGGGATAGGTTTCTATTGTCTGCATCGACAGTTTTGACTGCATCAGCTGAACGGAGCGGGCTAAAATATCAAAGTAACTTAGCTTTAGCTTCTTATTGACAGGCTTCTCGACTATTTCTTTATGGTGGCTGCTAAAAAACTTATCCCACCTCTTAATTAGCTTCGCAGTTTTTTCGCTATGTAAAACTTCATTAACCTTCTTCTTTGGTAAAATTGGTTTGATGTAGGGCACAAGCGAGTTAAGATCAACGGCAATTAAAATATCATTCTTTGCTCTTGAAACCCTGTCGATTGGCAAAGGATTTAAAACGCCACCATCAACAAGAATTCCATCTGAGTGCTCAATTGGAGTAAAAACATTTGGTATTGAGATAGATGCCCTTATGGCACTATGAAGATTCCCTGAATCAAAAATTACCTCTTCATTTTTGATGATATCTGTAGCGATTGCGACATATTTTATAGAAAGATCCTCAATGTTGATATCAGGTATCATCTTCAATTCTTGCATCTTGTGAAAAATCTTTTCACCTTTTATAAATCCTTGAGAACTTAGGGTAAAGTCGATAAGATTGAAAATATCCATTTTATCGAGGGTTATAATCCAGCCCCTGAATTTCTCAAGATTATTGGTTGCATATAAACCCCCAACCAGCGCACCCATGGAGCTTCCAGCAATTGAGGTGATATTGTATCCACGCTCAGTTAGCTCATCGATAACCCCAATATGTGCCAATCCCCTCGCACCACCGCTCGATAGAACTAACGCAATATTTTTTGTTGCAGGGGGCTTTTTTTTCATTATACGCTTTTTACTTATCGCTTTTTGTTAATAATCCACCCGATTCTCCTTTTTCTCCCATTCTCTGAAAGGAATAACCCCCTTTTCGGCAGCAACCTGCAGGAAAGGAATTTTTCGTTGATCGAAAGGTAGATTAACCTCATTGTAGATAAAGCTATCGTCGAAGCCATGGTACGATGCCATATGGCGCGAAGCTGAATAGTAAACGATATCCAAACGCGACCAATAAATTGCACCTAAACACATTGGGCAGGGTTCGCATGAAGTGTAAAGAACACAGCCATTCAGCTGAAACGATTTTAAATTCTTACAGGCTTCTCTAATTGCCATAACCTCAGCATGCGCTGTTGGATCATCTGTCGATGTCACGGAATTGTTTCCACGGCCAATGATTTCGCCATCCTTAACTACAATTGCACCAAAAGGGCCACCCTTTCCACCTGTTACTCCTTCAATGGCAAGATTAATTGCTTGCTCCATTAAGGTCTCGTCTTTTTCCATATAAAATATTTTGACTAAATATAGTGAAAACACCTCATTCAAAAAAGCTGTTTTTGCAAATTAAAAACCCTCAATAGCCTAAACTATTGAGGGTGCGACAGATAATTTTAGTATATTTTTTTGATTAAACTCCTTTAAAATCATCGCCAGTTGGACGTTGAAAAACTTTAAGTCCAAATTCTGGAATAATCGATAGGATATGCTCAAATATTTCGGATTGTACTTCTTCGTAATTTGCCAAGGATTTTTCTTTCGAAAAGCAATAAATTTCCAAAGGCATACCATTCTCCGAAGGTTGACGATGACGGGCAACTACTGTTGAATCTTGATTGATATTTGGATTGTTCTTGAGAAAATATTCTACATACTTTCTGAAAATGCCAAAGTTTGTAATGCTTTGACCGTTATTGATCGTAAAGGCATTTTCACTGCCTTTGTTTTTCGAATCAATATAATCTTTTAAATATTTGATTTTGCTATACTTTTCGAGATCTTCTTTTTGGCAGAACTTGATGCTCTTCATGTCAATAAGGATCGATCGTTTTATTAATCGACCATCCGATTCAACCATGCCCTGCCAGTTCTGAAAGCTCTCCGAAATAAGCGCATAGGTTGGAATCGTATTTATCGTTCTATCGTAATTCTGAACCTTTACGGTATTTAACGAGATTTCAAGTACCGTTCCATCAATTTTACGGCTTGGCATTTCAATCCAATCGCCAGGTTTAACTAGGTTGTTGGCTGAAAGTTGTATTGATGCAACTAAACCGAGGATTGTATCCTTGAAAACTAATAATAATATTGCGGCTGATGCACCTAATCCTACGAGGAGATTAGCGGGGTTTTTATTTATTAATATTGAGATGATAACAATTCCACCAAAGAAGTAGATGATGATTTTTACTACCTGAAGATAACCTTTAATTGGTCTGCTCTTAGAAAATGGTAAGGATTGGTAAATGTCATGTACTGCATTAAGGAATGAATTAACTACCAAAAGAGAGACGAATACCATATATATTTTCGTAAGATCATAGAAAAACACGGTAAGCTTTGGCGAATAATCGTAAAGTGCAACGCTTATTGTAAGGTAGATAACTATTGCAGGAGCAAAGTGGGCGAGGGTATGAAAAAATTTGCGTTCAAGGAGGATATCATCCCATTCTGTTTCAGTCTTCTTGGCCATTCTTGCAACAATAACCAGAAATATTTTTCGGGTTATATAATCAGCAATAAAAGCCAAAAGAGCAATAGCTGCGAGAGATATTCCTACTTTGAAGAATTGCGCAAACGATTCATTCATTCCATTATTTATCAACCATGCCTCTAGGTTCTCAAGCATTTGATACTTTTGTACTACCTGTTCTTCTATTTCTTGGACTTGCGCTAGCATATAATTTTTTGTTTATGGCGCAAAAATAAAAAAATCCAACTTAAAACTGCATAAGATTCATTAAATATGATTTTTAGCATACATTCAAATCTAAACAAAACATATTATTGCAAAACATTCAACTTATTCTGATTTTAGGGGTCTAATTGAAAAAATAAATCTTATTGTAAAATGAAAAAGATACTATTGTTAACCATTGTGTTAATATATTCAACATCAGGATTTAGCCAATTGAATTATGATGATTGGTTTTTATCCAAAGCGTTACGAATCGATTATTTCTTGACCGGCGATTCAGAGAAGCAAAGTATTTACCTTGATGGGCTAAGCGAGGAACAATTCTGGAGTGGCTCATCCAATACTTTAATCGATCCCCTTAACTATGGTAGTTACAAGATTGTGGTGAAAGACAAAGAGACAGGCAAATTGATTTATTCAAAAGGCTTTTGTACTCTTTTTCAGGAGTGGCAAACAACCGATGAGGCTAAAATTACTCCAAAAGCATTTGAGCAGGTTACTCGTATCCCATTTCCTAAAAAGACTGTGACTGTCGAGTTTGAAGCAAGACGAAAAGATGGAGTTTTTGCATCGCTCTATAAACTTGAGATTGATCCTTCGAGTATTTATATAAGTCGAGAGTTGCCGAGTAGATACCCTGTTACACAGGTTGTTAATAATGGTGATTCTGAGCATATGCTTGATATTGCTTTTATTGCAGAAGGGTATACTTCATCTCAAATGGAATCGTTTCGCAGGGATGTTAAGCGAATGTATGATTACATGATTTCGATGGAACCTTATAACAGATTTAAGGATAGAATAAATATTTGGGCTGTTGAGTCACCATCAGAACAAGCTGGCCCAGATAATCCCGGAAAGAATATTTGGAATAGAACACCTGTTGGAACCACTTTTTACACCTTTGGAACCGACAGGTATTTAACAACGCTAAAATTCAAATCGGTAATGGATGTTGCAGCAAATGCTCCAGGTGATATCGTTTATATCCTGGTAAATTCAACTGAGTATGGTGGGGGTGGTGTTTACAACCATTATAATGTTTCAACAGCAAATCATAGTTTATCTGATAAGGTATTTGTTCATGAGTTTGGGCATGGCCTTGCAGGTCTTGGCGATGAGTACTTTGGTTCCGAAGTAGCCTATTCCGATTTTTATCCAAAAGGAGTTGAGCCATGGGAGCCAAACCTAACTACTTTGGTGAATTTTGATTCAAAATGGAAGGGGATGATTGAAGTTGGAACTCCTATACCAACACCTATCGATGATGTTTATAAATCTAAAGTTGGAGTATTTGAAGGTGGCGGGTATGCTAGTAAAGGAGTTTATCGACCTTCCTTTAATTGCAGAATGAGAACCAATGAGGCTAAAGGGTTTTGCCCAGTTTGCGTAAAGGCGATTGAAGATGTTCTGAGTTTCTATACGAAATAGTAAATATTAAAAACACAGAGACACAGAGACGCAGAGTTTGTTTTTAAATTGTAATTTCTCTGTGCTTTTGTGCCTCTGTGTTTAGTTTTAGCTAAAAGGGCAGGTCGTCTGTTGGTTCAAATGTATTGGTTGGATCGAGGAATGGTGGAAGCGTTTCATCCGATGGCATTGGAGATGCATCGCTTCGTTGCGCTGCTCCTTGCTTTTCAATCTTCCATGCTTTTACATCGGTATACCATTTTCCGTTAAACTCGCGCGATTCAACATTGAATCCAATCTTTAAGGTGTCTCCAATTGCAATGTTGTCAAGTTCCTTAGCTTTTTCACCCCAAGCCGCAATGCAAACTTTCTTTGGGAACTGCTCTTGGGTTTCGATAACGAAGTCTTGTTTTGTCCACGTTCCGTTCTTTCCCTGCCCACTTTGTTGAGGTAGTTTGGTGATTAGTTTTCCAGTAATATCTAGGCTCATAGCTGTAGTTTTGATTTTGAAAAAACAGCCAGATGGCAAAAGCGCATCTGGCTGGTAAGCTGTAAGGAAAAGTTTATACTATTTTTTTACTTCTTTAACAATTTCAAGAAGTTCAATTTCGAAAATAAGAACTTGATTAGGGCCTATTGGACCACCTGGTCTTGGATTTGCGCCGTAAGCTAAGTCTGCAGGAAGCCAAAGCATCATTATTGAACCTACTTTCATTTTTTGAAGACCTAAAGTCCAACCGCGAATTACACCGTTAAGAGGGAACTCTACTGGTTTGCCATTCTTGTATGAAGAATCAAACTCAACTCCTTCAATAGAAGTTCCTTTGTAGTTAACTTTAACAACATCGGTTGCAACTGGCATTGCGCCTGTACCTTCCTGCATAATTTTGTATTGAAAACCTGCTGGGTCTACTATAATACCTTCTTTTTTAGCGTTTTCCTCTAGAAATTTCTTTCCTTCCTCAAAGTTTTTAGCACCTTCAGCATCTTTTTGCTTTGTTAGAAATTTTTGAATTAGCGCCATTGATTTTTCTGGAGTCATAACATCTTTCTTTCCCTCTTGCACATCCTGTATGCCAATGGCAATAGCAGAGATGTTAACATTGTCAATTTTGCTATTCTTAAGGTTGTTGCCCATATTAATACCAATTGCGTAGCTAAGGCTATCGTTGTCAGTTTTAATGTCAACTTTACCGATTTTACTGTTACAGCCCGACATGATTGCAATCATGCTAAGAAGGGCAAGTGTAGGTTTTAAAAATTTCATAATTTGTTAGTTAAAGTTTATGTTTTTAATGATATGCGGTTTAGAATAGCTGCGAATATACTTATTTGAATTAAATCTAGCACTTTTTAATAAAAATTTAATACAAATTATGAGTTGGCTTTTTTTATGATGTCTTGAAATATTGCAAGTTAAAGTTTAATCGCTCTTAGAATATGCCTTTTACCAGGCGGACCAGCCAATCTTTCCACTTTGTAACCAACATTTCTGAGCGCTTGCTTTACGATTCCTTTTGAGCAGTAGGTGACAAGAATTCCGTCCTTGTTTGTCGATTTGTATATTTTTTCGAATATTTCTTCAGACCAAACCTCTGGTTGGTCTTCAGGAGCAAATGCATCGAAGTAAATTAAATCGTATGTACCTAATAGGTTGAGTGTACAAATATCGGCATGAAGTTTTGTCAAATAAAAGAATTCATTTATTGGATTTTCAACACCCCATTTTGCATCAACAATCTTTCCCCAAGCTTCCGACTCTTTTTTACTAAGGACTGAATAATAATTTAGTTTTGCTAAAATATTATCTTCTAAAGGGTGCAATTCTACACCGATATAGGATGTTTTTTGTTTTCTTTCAATTGTTTTTATCGCTGTTAATGCGGCATTTAGACACGTGCCAAGTCCTACTTCAAGTATGCTAACTGCCCCATTTATTGGCAAATACTCATATCCGTTTTTAATATAAATATGCTGTGATTCTTGTATGGCTCCATTCAATGAATGGTAATGTGCTTCGTATTGTTCAGCATACAGTGTATGTGAACCGTCGGCTGTTTGAACTACAATGGGTGATGTTGTTTTCATGAAAAGAGTTAATTTGAAATAGGTTCTTAAACTTTGATAAATTATATATTTTTGCTGAGAAAAAATACGTATATTAATTCCTTTCCGAGTTTCGGTAAATATGTTTGTTGGATATGTGAATTTTATTGTAATCTTTCTTTGAAAAAATGTAGCATTGTTTTTTTGCTTTCAATAATTTATTGTTAATCTAGCCTTATCTTCATTTTGTCAAATTTAATATCTAGTTTGACACATTAGATCGTTTATGTGGTATAAACATATATACTTCTAGTAATTTTAAGAAGATTTTCATATATTGTTAAATAATTGTTCTATAAAGCGATTGATTAAATGGGACGAAAGAAAAAAGTTGTTGAGGCTGAAATGACGAATGAGAGATTTAGCCTCGAGCAGAAATTAAAAAAGGTGTTTGCGAAAAAAATTCTTACTGGCAAGGAGGTTCAAGAAAAACTCGATAGTTCAGTTTACCTTATAAGAATTGCCGATAATTTGATTCATCAAATTGCAAAATATTCAGATCGTTCCAATCAGGTTTTTTTTATTGCAGATGAGGTTGGATGTATTGTCCAAGTATTTGGAGACGAAAATATTGTAATCAAGTTGAAAGAGAATTTTATTTTTGCAGGAACTTATCCCGATGATGAAACTATTTTAGCCAAAGCCATCGGTGGTGCTGTAATCGATAATAAAATAACAAGAGTTGACGGTAAATCAATTATTCCTTCTATAAATGATGAATGGTCTGCCATTGGCACTCCTATTTGTAATACCAATGGAGAATCAATAGGTGCATTGTGTTGCATGGTTTTAAAATCTGCGGTTTGCGATCATACTTTGCAACTTGTCAGTATTGCTTCCGATTTGATAAATCAAAACGTAGCATTTATCAAAAAAGAATCGGATTTCCAGATTGCCATTGATTATCAGAATGTAGTATTTAATCAGCATCCTTTTGCAAATTTAACGGTTGATAATATCGGAGAGATTAAGAACATAAGCCGTCAGGCTGCAATATATTTTGGGGTAATTGAGAATGAGATTATTGGTTCGCGAATTGAAAATATTTTGCCAGGATGGGATGAAATATGGCAAAAGGTTAAGCTTGGGAATAAGATTGAGAATATAAATGTCGATTTAATCAACGTACCCGGCATATCAGACTATCTGCTTAGCATAGCCCCTGTTATTCTTCCTAATGCAACAGTGAATGGTGCAATACTTGCTTTTCGCGATTTAAAAAAGGTTAATAACGTAGTAAATCGCTTTACAGGTAATTGGGCATCGTACAATTTTGGTGATTTAATTGGCATATCAGCTCCTTTTAAAAAAACAGTTGAATTAGCAAAAAAGATTGCCACTGAAACATCTTCTGTGCTTATATCTGGCGAAGTTGGGATTGGAAAAGAGGTTTTTGCTCAGGCAATTCACAACGCAAGTGTAAGAAGTGAGAATGGATTTGTAAAGATTTCTTTGCAATCAATCCCTCAGAACGAAATTGAATGTGAATTATTTGGGTTCGAGGAGGGAACTTTCCCGGGTATTAAACGAGCTGCACAGCCCGGAAAGTTTGAACTGGCGCATGGAGGCTCACTTTATCTTGATGAAGTTGGTAATCTTCCTTTAGAATTACAGGATAAACTACTTTCTGCAATAAGAAAAGGTGTGATAACTCGGGTTGGTGGGAATAAGTCGATAAAAGTTGATGTTCGTGTTTTTGCATCGTCGAGTAAGGATTTAAGAGGTTTGATTCAGGCAGGTAAATTCAAACTCGACCTATTTTATATACTAACGGAGAATCCGCTTTCGATTCCCCCGTTGAGAGATCGTAGATACGATGTTCCATTATTTATTAAGCACTATTTGCAGATTAAGGCTCGTGAACTTGGAAAGCAGGAACCTGTTTTGACCAAAAAAATAATTCGAATTCTTGCGCGTTATGAGTGGCCTCAGAATGTGCGTGAACTATCAAAGTTCATCGAATATGTTGTGAGTGTTGATGGGAATATTGGCAACGATGTTAAGAATGAACGTGAATTTAAGAAAAAGTATCTGTTTAGCCAGCAACGAGAGGCGGTTGAAAGTATCAGATCCATTGAGGAAATTGAGCACGAGGCAATAATTGATGCACTTCGAATAATGAAAGGGAATATGAGTAAGGCAGCCCGAAAATTAGGTGTTAGCCGTAATACATTATATCTTAAATGTAAAAGATATGGGATTGGTTTCTAAAGTGTAGATAATTAGCTGCAAGAAAGCCTATGAATATCTTTATTCATAGGCTTTCTTGATTGTATTGTTAACCCATCAAGAAAAAATGAGATTTTATTTGAATCAAAATACGTTGTTGGTTAAAAAGTGGTTTTCAAAATTTACCTTTGTAACCACCTAAATAAATATCGAAATGGATAAACGATACAAGAACTTTCTATCTTCAGTGAGATATCTAATATGGCTCTTTCTGGTTGGCCTCTTCCTGTTTTTGATTTCACGATTGGCTTTTCTTTTTGTTTACGGAGATTTTAATGATTTGAGCAGCAGTTGGCCAGACGTTATTTATGCCTTTGTTTTTGGATTGAAATTCGACTTCAAAGTGTTGACCTTTGCATTCCTACCCTTATGTCTTCTTTGTTTATTACAACTTTTAAATAACAGCAATAAGATTATTTATGGATTTTATTATCGCATGTCGCTATATTACGGATTGTTTGTGTTAACAATTATTTCACTGATCTCTGTAATCGACTTTAATTTTTATAAATTTTTTAATACTCGGATAAGTGTTCTGTTATTCGGGATTGTAGAGAATGATACTAATACCGTACTGAAAACGGTTAGGACCGACTTTCCTGTAATTCTGATTCTTTTATCCTTGCTGATTTTTGCTGTTCTTCTTTTCTTCCTGTTGAAGTGGCTTTTTCGTAAGGAAGTGAAGTGGGTTTATATTCAGAGTACTTGGTTGAGATCTCTTTCAGTTCTTCTGTTTCTTGGAATTTACATTATTGGTTTAAGAGGCGCTATAGGAATAAAGCCCTTGGATGTTCAACAATCCGCGATATCGAAGAATGCTTTTATTAATTCGCTTTCCCTTAATGGTGTTTTTGTGCTTAAGACAGCCTTTGCCGATAAAACAAACTCAAAGATTAGTAACGATATTCCAAGCATGCTTAAACACAATGGCTTAGAATCACCCAAAGAGATTGTTGAGCCTCACCTTAATTGGTGTGTTGATTTTCAGAGGTGTAATCTGTTTTTTAAATGGGAAACGGACTCTACAAATATTTTACTTCCATTAGGGACTCAAAGTATTGAAAAACTCGATAGTCTTTATCTAAAGGAAAAGCAAGGGTTTTAGTTGTATCGATGAAATTCTATGTTATGAATGAGTTGAAGAGTAAAAAATTAGGTGAATGATTTATTTTGTTTTGTTTTAAAAAGGAGGTTGGTTAAGTTTTTTATTTGTATAGCATTTAGATGTAGTTATGTATTTGTAAAACAATAAATTATAGATTGATTTTTTGCCTTGTAGTTTTTTATTGTTTAATAAATAGTAGAATATTATAAACAATAATAGCGATTTAATGTTTCTGAAATATAATAATTATGAAAATGAGTCGCTATTTATTGATTCTCGTATTATTGGTATGGTTTTTTGATGCACACTCCCAGGAGAATGGTGTTATTCATGGAAAAATATTTGATAAAAAAAATAACGAACCAGTACCCTTTGCCAATGTTGTTGTTTGGAATACATCAATTGGAACTACCACCGATATTGATGGTAATTACGAAATTAAGGGACTAAAACTAGGGTATGTTGAGCTAAGAGTGTCCTCCGTTGGTTTTAAAACCTTTATTTCAGAAGCAATTCTTATTACGAATTCGCGAATTGCATATCTTGAAATCCAAATGGAAGAATCTTCTATTGAAATTGAAGAGGTTGTGGTTAAAGCTTCACCATTTAGAAAAAGCCAGGAAAGCCCAGTCTCCTTAAGGCGTATAAATATAGATGAGATTGAGAAGAATCCGGGTGGAAATCGAGATATCAGCAAAATAATTCAGTCGTTGCCCGGTGTAGCATCTACTCCTGCTTATCGAAATGATGTTATAGTTAGGGGCGGCGGCTCCAGCGAAAATAAATTTTATCTCGATGGGGTAGAGATTCCTAATATCAACCATTTTGCTACACAAGGAGCTTCCGGAGGACCTGTAGGGATTATCAATGTTGATTTTATTCGTGAGGTGAATTTTTATTCGGGTGCATTTCCCGCAAATAGGGGAAATGCTTTAAGTTCAATTCTAGATTTTAGGCAGATTGAGGGAAACGAAGAGCGATTAAAAGTTAAAGCAGCGCTTGGCGCATCGGATCTTGCGCTTACACTTGACGGCCCTATGAGCAAGAACTCAAATTTTATTTTCTCGGCAAGGCGCTCTTACCTTCAATACCTTTTTAGCGCTTTAGGACTTCCTTTCCTCCCAACCTATAACGATTTCCAATTTAAAACTCACACTAATTTTGGAAAACGAAATGAGTTGACAATAATCGGGCTAGGTGCTATTGATCAGTTCACGCTAAACACAGGGCTAAAGAATCCTACGGAAGATCAACGCTATATTTTAAGTAATGTTCCTGTTAATACTCAATGGAATTATACTCTAGGAGCTGTTTATAAGCACTTTCGCGATAATGGCAATGATACTTGGGTTGTTAGTAGGAATATGTTGAATAATCGACAGTATAAATATCAAGATAATATTCAAAGTAATCCAAAACTACTTGATTATACTTCACAGGAGGCTGAGAATAAATTTCGTTTAGAGAGGGATATAAAAGCACGGAATAACTTCAATATTAGTTTTGGAGCAGGGCTTGAATATGCTCATTATACCAATAGTACGTATAGAGCATCCTTTATCAATGGTGTATTATCACCAATCTCATACGATACTGATCTTGAACTCTTTAAATGGAGCGCATTCGGACAGGTTAGTAAATCATACTTTAAGCAAACCCTTAACTTGTCGTTGGGTGTTAGGGCTGATGCGAACAGCTATTCATCGCAAATGAATAATCTTTTTAAACAGATTAGCCCACGTTTCTCACTTGCCTACGAGTTTACTCCTGATTACTTCTTCAACTTTAATGCTGGCATTTATTATCAACAGCCTTCTTATACAACGCTTGGATTTGGAAACTCAACGGGAGTTTTAGTAAATAAACAGAATAAATTAACTTATATAAGAAGTAACCATTTGGTGGCAGGTTTTGAGTGGTTGCCAAATCAGAAAAGCAAACTAACCCTTGAGGGTTTTTATAAGATTTATAATCGATACCCATTCTCTGTTAACGATTCTGTTTCATTGGCAAGTAAGGGTGCCGACTTCGGAACTTTTGGCGACGAGGAGGTTTTATCCATTGGTAAAGGAAGATCGTATGGACTTGAATTTTTATATCGAAATAAAGACCTTGCCGGGTTTAATGTAATTGCATCATATACTCTGGTTTGGAGCCAAGCCAATAAATCTGATGCAACCCTAAGGGTTACCAATGCGTATATTCCTACCGCATGGGATAATCGAAATCTTTTTACCCTAACGGCAACTAGGGTTATAAAGAGGAATTGGAATGTTGGCTTCAAATGGCGTTATGTTGGAGGAGCTCCTTATACTCCTTATGATATTAATAAATCAAGTTTGATTGCTGCTTGGGATGTTCAGCCAAGTGGATATTTAGATTTTGCTAAATACAATAGTAAACGGTTAAACCCATATCACCAGTTAGATATTCGGGTAGATAAGATGTTTTACCGAAAGAAGTGGACTTTAAACTTTTATATCGATATTCAGAATGTATATAATTTTAAAGCACAGGAGATTAACCGTTTAGTCGCAGTGGTAGATCAAAACCAGAACCCTGTAATCGACCCCTCCGATCCAACAAGATATCTACTAAAGAATGTCGATAATCAAGGATCAACAAGTATTCTTCCAACAATCGGAATTATCATTGAGTTCTAACATTTATCAGAAATGATTGATCGTAAAAAAACAATTGTTTTAATTGGCGCTACAGGGCTAATTGGTAGGCAGATTTTGAAGGCGTTGATTGATAAAGGATATATTCCTTTGGTGCTATCTAGGAATTTGTCCAAGGTAAAAAAAACTTTTACTTCTGACGTTAATGTTGAGCATTGGAATAGTAACGATGTAGATGCTTTGAAGTTGCTTATTAACGGATCTGCCGCAATTATTAATCTTGCTGGGGAATCTATCGCATCTAGGTGGACAGCTACAAAAAAAGATGCAATACTCAAAAGTCGTGTGCTTACTACTAATGCGATTGTTTTAGCAATTCAGCAATGCACGATTCCGCCTAAAGTATTTATTCAATCTTCAGCAATTGGCTTTTACTCGTGTAATAGTTTTTTGCCAACAGATGAGAATGGACTGCAAGGGGCTGGATTCCTTTCTGATGTTGTCAAGCAATGGGAGCAGGCTGCTGTAAAGGTTGAGCGGAAAAGCCGTTTGATTATTATCAGAACGGGAGTGGTTATTTCGGCTGAAGGTGGATTTTTGAGGAAAATAATTACACCTATAAAATTATTTATTGGAGGATGGTTTGGTGATGGAAGTCAGGAATTATCGTGGATTCACATTAAAGACCATGTAAAAGCTGTTTGTTTTTTGCTAGAAAACGATAATTGTAGTGGGGTGTATAATCTTGTTTCACCTAACCCAATAAATATTAAATTATTTGTAAGGCGAGTAGGTTTAATTCTCAAACGCCCTGTTTGGCTTCCAATCCCTGCATTTGTTTTAAAGTTGATATTTGGTAAGATGGCGGATGAGGTTATTCTTGCAAATCAAAATATTATTCCAGAAAGGTTAATTCAATCAGGGTTCAAATTTGAATTCGATAATGCAAAAACTGCATTGGAGGATTTATTGATCTAAAAGCGATAGGAATTGTATAACTTTCAGCAATTTAATAACCAATAACTATGACAATGCTTTTTATTATCAATGACGCTCCCTATGGCACCGAAAAGGCATATAATGCTTTAAGGTTGGCGAATCAGGTGAAGAAGGATTCACCCGAAACAGAGGTTCGGATTTTCTTAATGGCCGATGCGGTTACCTGTGCTATCCCAAATCAAAAAACACCGGATGGATACTACAATATTGAAAGATTTTTGAAGGGGCTAGCTGTTAAAGGATGTGCTATTAAGCTTTGTGGAACCTGTATTGATGCTCGTGGATTGACAGATATTAGATTTGTAGATGGCGCTGTAAGAAGTAATCTTGCCGAACTCTCGGAATGGGTAATTACAAGTGATAAAGTTTTAGCATTCTAATTATTAGTTAATACCATTTATAATATTTCAATCCGATTACAAAGGTAATTAGCCCAAAAGCATTGAGGATTACAATGTATTTCCATACCTCTGCAAATCCAGCGCTTTCATTGAATATTGCTTTAATACCATCAGCAAGCATGGTGAGAGGAAGCGCTTGAATAAACGGAATTACCGTATCAGGGAAATTATGGTAGCTAAAATAAATTCCTGAAAGAAGCATCATCGGCATGATTATTAGGTTAATCAAGCCATTGCCAATTTGAGTTTTTGCTGTCCTTGAGGCGATGAGCACAGCTAGGCCTGAAAAACCTATTATTCCCGAAATAAAAAGGATGATGAAAGCAAAAATGCTTCCCTCAATCTTGATATCAAAGTAGTAGTATGCAAAGGCGAAGATTATAGAAGCTTCGGCAAAACAAAGTACAATTCGTGTGACTATATGCGATAGTATGTACTCCCATCTAGGCATTGGGGTAGCGACCATTCTGCGAAGCAGTTTCTTCGATCTCGCCTCAATTAGCGTATAGCTAATTCCCCACATAGTCGACATCATCACGTTCATGGCGATTAGTCCAGGAATTAAGAAGTCAATGTAACGTGTTCCTTTCTCGGTCATCGGTTTTATTACAGCTTGCTGTTCGTACAGGTTTTCACCATTGAATAGCGATGTTAGCTGTAGATATGCCAACTGCGCCTCGGCGCTGAATTTGTCGAAGTGATATTCTAATTTACCCTCGTTGGTTGCTAGGATTAACGAGGCACTTCCTCGTTTAACCAACAGCTCTGCTTGTTGCCAGCTAACCGGTTTAAGCCTAAAATGGGTGAGCCCAAGATTCTCATTCCCATAGGTGATGTTATAGTAATATGTGTCATTGAGTGAATCTAACTTTTTATCATATTGGGTGTTTTTGAATAGTTTTTCAAAATCTAATGTTGATTCTTTTTCGTTAATAACAAGTGCTATAGTCTTAGTAACCTCAGGTTTTTTATTGAAAGCAATACCAAGCCCCCAAGCCATCAGTATTGGAAATAGAAAAGCCCAGAAAAGCACAGCTGGTTCTCGGTAAAAATCTCTTATTTGAACAAGTATTAGCTGTAAAAATGAACGGTTTAGCATAGAGTTGCTATTAATATCTGTTTTTAATAATTCATTGATAGAACATTTTGTCAACTGTAAGTTATAAACAGTTATTTGATTTCAATCGCCTAGATGTTTCCCTGTCATGGAAATAAAAAGATCATCAAGGGTTAGCTTGCGACACTCCAGTTTAGTAAGTTTAATGCCATTCTCTTTAATTTTTTGAAGAAAAATTGGGAGCTGCTCGATGATGCTTTTTACAATTAGTTTTCCGGTAAATGCATTCTCGTCCCATATTAGCTTGTAAATACCATCACCACAAAAGAATTGTTCGGAAATATTATCGATTGTTGCGAATTCAATTATCTCCTTGCTATTGTTTGCTGATAGGAGTTCTTCGAGAGTTCCCTGTGCAAGAATTTTTCCTTTATCCATTATTATTATCCTATCACAAAGATATTCCGCCTCTTCCATGTAGTGAGTGGTTAGAATTATCGATGTGTTAAGGCTCTTTTTAAGGCTCATTAGTATATTCCATATCTCGCGCCGTGCTGTGGGATCTAAGCCGGTAGTTGGTTCGTCGAGAAGAAGTAGCGGAGCCTTATTCAATAGGGCTATTGCCAGTGCGAGTTTTTGTCTTTGACCACCAGATAAATTTTCAACATAACTCTTTTTTTTCTCCTGTAGGGCAACAATTTCAATAACCTCATCAACACGCGTTCGGGGGAGTTTGTAGAAACTGGCAAAAAGTTGAACGGTTTCGTTAACGGTAAGTTTATCAATAAATCTTGTCTCTTGCAACGATAGGCTTATTATTTGATGAAGTTTGCTCTCATTGGCAGCCCAGTTTAATCCAGAAATATTAATAGTTCCTTTGTTTTGCTTTTGAATTCCTTCAATCATCTCAACGGTAGTTGTTTTTCCAGCTCCGTTGGGTCCTAAAAGCGCAATAAACTCCCCTGGGTTAACGGAAAAACTAATGCCATCGACAGCTTTTACATTTTTAAAGTATTTATAAACTTCAATAACTTCTAGAATTGGAGTAGACATAAAACGGATTTGCTTGGATAAACAGCTGTTTCTTTTTAATGTTTAAATGGTAGGGCTAATAAGCGATGAATGTAATTAAGGAATTTATAATTGGTTTATTTTGATTCATTACTTGTATGGAGTTATACTTGTTGCGCTATTTTTTAATTTTCTGATTATTATGGGTTTGTAAGTTTTTTTACTTTTAAACAGCCTCTAGTATGGCATTTTCAATTTCATTGATATTGAATGGCTTTTGGAAATATTTGTGTATTACTTTTTCGTCAAGGGCTTGCGAGATTTCTTCTGTGATATCAAATCCAGTAAGGATGTAAAAAGATATATTTGGATAATCTAACTTGGCTAAACGAATGAACTCAATACCGCTCATTCCTGGCATTTTCATATCACTAATCACAACAATCGTTTCTGGATTATCTTTCAGCTTCAGAAGTCCTTGAGTTCCTGATTCTGCAGTAATAATATTAAATTTATTCTTAAAATTTGCTCTGAATAACATTAGGTTGATGGGTTCGTCATCAACGTAAAGAACTGTTTTGGTTTTGTTCATTCTTTCTTATTAATTGGTAATGTTATTATTGCCTTTGTTCCTGCTCCGATTTTAGACTCATACTCCAGCGTTCCGTTGTACTCTTTAATGATATTGTAGGTAATGGATAAGCCTAATCCTGTTCCTTTGCCCGGATCCTTAGTGGTGAAGAAAGGATCGGTGATTTTGTGTAGAATTTCAGCCGCAACTCCACAACCTGTATCAGAAATGGTGATTTTGATTCGATTTTTTTCAATTTTAGTAAATATAGTAATTGTTCCATTCTCATCAATGGCTTGAACTGAATTTGCAATAATATTTAAAAAAACTTGATGCATTCTTCCTTCATTGCATATGACCGAATAGGGCTTAGAGGTATATTTCTTTATGACCTCAATTTTGTTTTTCAACGTATTGTTAAGCATTACCAAACAGTTGTCCATAATTTCGTGGACATTGCAAACCGTACTTGGCAAATCATCTCTTCTGCTAAAGTGGTTAAGGCTTAGCACGATATCTGCAGCTCGTTTTACTCCAACATGGATGCCTTCGATTAATGGAGCAACCTCCTCGATATGTTCTTTTAGATTTTCGTTGAAGTAGGTTTCTATACCTGCTATTCCTCCGTAGATAAAGTTTAACGGATTGTTTATTTCATGTGCTACGCCTGCTGCAAGCACACCTAGCGAAGCCATTTTTTCTGATTGCACCAGCTTGTTTTGAGCATCTCTTAAATTAATTAATACTGCCTCTAGTTCTTTTCTTTGATTGTATAGTTCTTCGTTGGTTGCAGTAAGTTCCTCATTCGAGGCCTCAAGTTCTTCTGTGCGCTCCTTAACAAGCATTTCAAGATTATTCCGATACTGTTCAAGCTCTTTTTCAATGATCTTCTTTTCGGTAATATCAACCATCGTTATTATGGATCCTAAGGTTTTTCTATCGGAGTTGTTGATTGGTGCTGTGCTTACAAGAAAATAAATCTTATGTCCATCCTTTGCTGCAAATGATATTTCATATTGATTAACTAAATTATTTTCATCATTGTGGTTTTTATTAATAATGATATTCTGATCATTTGGGTCAAAAAGTAACTTAAATCCTATTTCGCCAATTATTTCTTCAGGTTTGTAACCAAGTTTTTCAGTAAATCTCTTATTAACATATCGAACTTTATCCTCGTTATCAACCATCATTACAACCTCATTCATGCTCTCCATGAGATTTCTGTATTTCTCCTCGCTTTCAATCAGCTCTTTAACTGCCTTTTTTTGTTCAGTAATATCAATTAATGAGAACTGTAGCAGCGTTTTATTATTTGACTGGAAGGATAATAGGTGTACTTCTGCATCCCATAATTCTTCATTGTTTCGGCGATGAAGCCACTCAAAAGTTGCACTCCCGTTCATTAATGCTTGTTCAACATAAAATGTTGCTTTTTGAGGCGATGGCGTGCCATCATATTGAAAAACTGCAGATACATCAACCGGCGTTTTGCCTATAGCGTCTTCATAAGAGTTAAATCCATAAATATTTATTCCTGCGGTATTGATGTCAATGAATTGATATGTAGTTGCATCCATTACAATGATTGGTATTTTTGAGCTGTCAAATACCCTTCGTCGAAATAGTTCGCTTTGTTTTAGTTTCTCCTCAGCAACTTTGCGTTCGGTTATATCTCGCATGGTATCCATTAACTTAATAGGATTACCATCGTCATCTTTAAGTACAGTAACATTGAATTCAGCATTAAAAGATGTCCCATCTAATCGTAAAACATCTGCTTCAAGGTTATCCATATACCCTTGTTGCAGAAGAGTTGGCATTATCCTCGCGATAGCCAATTGGCTGCTTTTTGTTAATAGATTAAACGCACTTATTCCAACTAAACTATTCTCGCTTGAGGCTCTCAACATCTCCGCCTTACGCTTGTTTGCAAAAAGCATTGTGCCGTTCAGATCCATTAAAGAGATTCCATCTTGGGATGTTTCTATCAAGGTTTTATAAAGTAATTCACTTTCCTTGAGCAATTCATCCATCTTTTTACGCTCTGTGATATCCAGAATAAAGCCATCGAGATACTCAATAATATCATCGCTATTTCTAATTGCTCGCCCCTTTTCATATGCCCAGCGAATGCTTCCGTCCTTATGAAGTATGCGATACTCAACCTCCCATGATTGCAATTCGTTAATTGCTTTTTCAACGGCTTTTGAGATGAATGGCGAATCATCCGAATGAATTATGCTGCCATAGGCTCTTGTTTTATTATTGATAAAATCTTCGGATTTATAGCCGCTTATTTTATCAATCTCAGAGCTGATGTAAAGCATGGTCCACTCGTCATCGTTAAGGCATCGGTAGGTTATCCCTGGTATATTCGATACTAAAGAATGAAACTGATCCCTGCTTTGTTTTAACTCCTCTTCAGCCTTAATTCGCTCAGTGCTATCGATTGCAATACCTCGCAACCCAACTACTGTCTGATTATTCTTGATTGCATTTGAGAAGATTTGAATTGGAAATGCTGTGCCATCTTTCCTTAACGCAGTATATTGATTTCCTTGTGTTGAACTGTCATTAAGTGTTAACCTGATATTTTCTATTGCTCGGGTTCTATCTTTTTCACAAAGGGTAGAAATAATGTTGATACCATTTTGAAATTCCTTTTCGGTAAAGCCAAATTGTTCATAACCTTTCTTATTCGCATAGGTTAGCAAGCCGTTTTTATCCGATTCAAAAACAATTTGCGGGAGCAGGTCGGCCATTTCACGAAATTTCTTCTCGCTTTCGGCTAGAGCAAGTTCGGTTTGAATTCTTTCGGTTATGTCGTTTATCATGATATGCGTAGCTATTCGGCCTTTATAGGTGATTGAATGCGCTGCAATCTCAACATAAATTAATTCTCCGTTTTTCTTTAGATGTCGGCTAATCCCTTTGCTAGAGTATGCACTGTTCATTTGACGGATACCATTTAGGAAATTAGGAATATCTTCAGCTGGTCGAATGTCCTTTAGCGTTAGAGATAGGAATTCTTCATTCGAATACCCATAATGGTCAGTTATAGCAGTATTTGCTTCGAGTATTGATAAGGTTTCAAAGTCGAAAATAAACATGGGCTGAGGGTTCCTTTCGAACATATATCGATACCCCTCATCCGATTCTTTTAACTTTTCTTCGGCCAATAAACGCTCCTTAGTATCCTTTATAGCTCTTGCCAATGCTCGTTTGTTTATATTGTATATACTATACCCAACTATTCCAATAAATATAAAAGCAATGGTATTATCTGAAAAATAGTCAAGCGCAGAAGAGGTTGATAGGTTAAGTTCCTTAATATTAAAAACTAGGAATATAGAAAGCATTAAGATGTTAAAAAGAACATAGAGGATAATAGTGATTTGTCTCTTGCTTATTAAAATGGGAAGCATTGACAGAATGGCTAATATAAAAACGATAGAATCTAGACGAACGATAGTATCACCATTATCCATCCAAATAACAATCCATAGTATTGCTTGAGTGCTAATGACAAGTATATGTGCAGATAAACTAATAAAACCTTTTATGACAAAAAAAAGGCAGGCTGACATAATCAGTAAAACAGCTATTTCAGGAAGAATAACAGGTAAGTATAGACCATTATAGAAGGAACTAATAATTTCAATATAGCCAGTATAAATTATCATTAGAACTAGACATACAATAATAGAAATACATAGATAATACAAGAATCGGGCTTTTTGCTGAATAGCAAAATCAGAATTTTTATAAATGTTCAAAATCTTTGGTAATTCATTATTATCCTTATCTCACTAGCGTTTCGTTATAAGTCAAACAATTTCAATTGGTTATAATTTGGTTCTTTGAAATCTTGTAAATCGGATTTGTTAAACAATTGATTAATAGGCTCTTTGTCAAATATGTTAATGCTTAAAATCTGTAATATTTC
>JANYLA010000051.1 GCA_025361485.1 Bacteroidales bacterium | reverse complement strand
TACCCACCAATGTTTCGTATAGTTTCGTAGACTTAGGTCCAGGCTTACCATCCTTGCAATACTTGTAAACTTTTCCAGTCTCTATATCTGAAATTTCACCAATAGGTGAAATAATAGCGGCAGTACCACAAGCTCCAACCTCATCAAACGATTCAAGCTCATCAACTGCAACAGGGCGACGTTCAATCTTCATCCCAAGTTCTTCCGCAAGTTGAATAACGCTCATGTTGGTTATCGAGGCAAGAATAGAATCAGATTTTGGAGTTATGTATATGTTGTTTTTAATGGCAAAAAAGTTTGCAGCGCCAATCTCATCGATATATTTTTTTTCCTTGGTATCAAGGTACATGGGGGAGTTAAATCCTGCTTTTTGAGCTTTTACAACTCCACGAAGACTTGCAGCATAATTTCCACCAACCTTAAATGTACCTGTTCCAAGAGGTGCGGCTCGGTCACTATCCCGTACTATGGCAATTTTAACTGGATTAAAACCTTCTTTGAAATATGGACCAACTGGTGTTACAAAAACAACGAACATATACTCTTTTGCTGGTCTAACTCCTACTTCAGGCCCTGAACCGAATAGTAGAGGACGAATATAAAGTGATGCCCCTGTTCCGAATGGTGGGACAAATTTTTCGTTAAGTTTAACGGCTTTGATAACTGCTTCGTGAAATAGATCCATAGGGACTTGTGCCATAAGTACACCATCTGCCGAACGCTGGAGGCGCTTTGCATTCTCATCCCAACGGAAAAGTCGGATTTTTCCATCTTTCCCACAATAAGCTTTCATTCCCTCGAAAGCTTCCTGCCCGTAATGCAATCCTGAGGCAGCCATATGAACTGAAATGTATTCAGAATCAGATACCTCAAGTTCTCCCCATTTGCCGTCTTTATAGGTACAGCGTATGTTAAAATCAGTTTTAACATAACCGAAAGGGAGGTTTTTCCAATCTAACTGTTGCATGGTGACTATGTTTTAATGTTTTATACTAAATCAGAGTTACAAATTTAGGGTTAAATAGATAATATTCTATTACTTTTTAGATGTTTTTAATCAAAAAGGTTTAAAATTGATACCAAAAAGGGGATGATGGTGATAAATTGTTAGATAAAAGGAGATTTTGTTTCAAATTGCTAGTTCCTGATTTCTTATTAAAGGAGTTAGGTTAAGCAACCAACAGGTAAATAGCTTAAAATGCAAGGTTGGAATTTGTGTTTTGTTGCTTGGGATTTGAGCAAAAAAAAGTGGGTAAGCTACTTATATCGCACCGCTACAACTACTTACCCTTGCTACCTTCCGATCCTGGGGGAGTTCAGCAGGAGCTGGTCGTATAAGACTTACCCGCCGCAAAGGTAATAACATTGTAAAATGATCCATAGCTATTGCTAATTTTTTTTAATTATTTCTAATATCTTTGCTAATAACCTTAAAACTATAAATCGATGGAACCAAAAAGTAACCCAATGTTAAAAAGTGCTATGACTACTGGCTTGTTTATGGGTATAGCACTTATTATTTTTAGCCTCATTATCTATATTCTAGGTATTATCAAACCACCATTCTGGGTTAGTATTCTACAATATCTAATTATCATCGGTGGTATTATTTATGGAACAAAGAAATTCAGAGACGAGGACCTTGGCGGAGAGATTTCCTATTCTAAAGCTTTAGGATTTGGTATACTAATCTGTCTTGTTGCGGCTATAATAAGCGGTATCTACACAATCCTGCTGATGACTGTTATTGATCCTGAGTTTATCACAAAGTTTATGTCTGTTATGGAAGCAGAACTGGTAAGTAAAGGTATGCCTGAAGATCAAATAGAAGCAACTATGAAAATAATGAGTAAAATGCAATCTCCAACTATAATGGCTGTAACTGCTGTGATTAGTTTAACATTCATGGGTACCATTTTCTCACTAGTCACATCAGCATTTCTTAAAAAAGAGAAATCATTATTTGAAACCCCTTCAGTGCAAAAACCTGAATAATTAGTGACTTTCTATATTGAATATTAGAAACTACACAATCGTGTATTGAAATTGTTTACTATAATTAAGGTGGCGACTCCATAGCCACCTTTTTTATGGCTAAAATGTTTTAGAGAAATCATTATTGAATTATACGTATTTTAGCAATCTGCTTTTATGATTATTTCTAATATCTTTGCCATGATCATAATAGCATTAAGAAAATAAGTTAATGGAATCAAAGAGTAATCCTATCTTTAAAAACGCAATGACTTCTGGTTTGATTCTGGGTGTCTTGCAATCAACACTTATATTAATTGTGTATTTGATGGGAGTTGATATAATAAGACCACCTTTCGCTATTTCCGTGTTAAACTATATCTTTGTAATATGTGGAATTATTTACGGTACTAGAAAATATAGAGATGAAAGTTTAGACGGAGCAATTTCGTATTCGAAAGCACTTGGATTTGGTGTATTAGTATGTGTTTTTGCAGGAATAATCTATGGGATATACATGATTATTCACATGCATTTTATTGACACAGACTATTTAACTAAATTCATGTCAGCTGCGGAGGAAGAGTACTATAAAGCGGGTTTTAGCGAAAAGCAGATAGAAGATGCAATGCTCATGTTAGGATCCATACAAAAACCGGTTATTATGGTCCTATTTACGGTTTTCGGATCAGTTGCTATGGGATTCTTATTCTCGCTAGTAACATCAGCATTTTTAAAGAAAAAGCCATCAGTTTTTGTAAATAATCAGAACCAAAACCTGAGTAATTAATGGATATATCAGTTGTAATACCACTTTTAAACGAGGAGGAATCCTTACCTGAGTTGGTTGAATGGATCGATCGGGTGATGATTACAAATCATTTCTCTTATGAGGTTATTCTTATCGACGATGGTAGCTCCGATAGTAGTTGGAGCGTGATTGAAGCATTGACAGTCAAATACAATGCAGCTCGTGGAGTTAAGTTTCGCAGAAACTATGGTAAATCTGCTGCGCTTTATGTAGGATTTGATGCCGCTAAGGGCGATGTAGTAATTACCATGGATGCCGATTTGCAGGATAGCCCCGATGAAATCCCCGAGCTGTTCAGAATGATAAAGGAGGATAAGTACGATTTAGTTTCGGGGTGGAAGAAGAAGCGCCACGATCCTGTGCTCTCCAAAAATATACCGAGCAAGCTCTACAACTGGACTGCTCGAAGAATTAGCGGCATTAAGCTCCACGATATGAACTGTGGGCTAAAAGCTTATCGAAGTAATGTTATTAAAAGCATTGAAGTATACGGTGAAATGCATCGGTATATTCCTGTATTAGCTAAGTGGGCTGGTTATAAAAAAATTGGTGAGAAAGTGGTTCAGCATGGGGAACGCAAATATGGTGTAACCAAGTTCGGGTTGGAGCGTTTTATTCGTGGACCCCTCGATTTGCTATCGGTTACATTTATTACTCGCTTTGGTAAAAAACCGATGCATCTTTTCGGAATGCTTGGGACCCTTATGTTCATAACAGGTGGGATTATCACAATTTCGATGATAATTCAAAAGTTGTTGGCTCAATACCACCATTTAAAATATCGCGCAGTAACCGATCAACCATTATTCTATATTGCTTTGGTAATGGCAATTATTGGAGTTCAGTTTTTTATGGCCGGATTTCTTGGAGAACTGATTTCACGCAGTTCATCTGACAGGAACCACTACTTGATTGATAAAAAGATTGGATTGTAATTATACTATCTCTCAATAAGCAAGGCTGTTCTATTATTTCAGAACAGCCTTTTGTTTGATAATATCAATTTCTGCTTAACAACACCTTAATGCTTAACAGGTTTTTTAAGAAATAGGTTTCCTTTGTCTAGATCAAAAGTTGTTACAATGAGTGCCATTATGAATCATCGCTCTATCCGAAAATATAAGAGCGAACCAATTGATAAATCAATATTGAATGATATACTACTTGCAGGAAGCCGTGCTTCGACCACTGGAAATATGCAAGTTTATAGTATTATTGTTACTACAGATTCGGAGATAAAGAAGCAATTAGCACCATGTCATTTTAATCAAGGTATGGTGACTCAGGCTCCCGTTGTCCTTACGTTTTGCGCCGATTTTAACCGTTTCAATAAATGGTGCCAGCAGCGTAAGGCAAACCCTGGCTACGATAACTTTTTATCGTTCTTTACGGCAGCCATTGATGCACTGCTTGTTGCTCAAAATGTTTGTATTGCAGCCGAAGAGCAAGGTTTAGGCGTTTGCTATTTAGGTACTACTACGTATACAGCCGATAAAATTATTGATATTCTAAAACTTCCAAAAGGGGTGGTTCCTGTAACTACTGTTGTTGTTGGTTATCCTGCTGAAATACCAGAACTAACAGATAGATTACCCTTGGCAAGCGTAATTCATCAAGAAGTTTATCAGGATTACTCCGAAGGGGATATTGATCAGATGTATGCAGCAAAAGAGGATCTTCCGCTGACTAAAAAACTACTTGAAGAGAATAATAAAGAGACTCTTGCACAAATTTTTACTGATAATCGCTATACTAAAAAGGATAATGTTGCATTCTCAAAGGTTCTGCTGAAAGTGTTGGAACATCAGGGGTTTATGAATAATGAGATGTAGACTGGAAGGAATAATCCGGAATTAATCTGAATTTAATCTGGAATGCGAGAACCAGAAACTAGAAATCAGGAATGAAATAATATCTTTTATCGTATCACGTTGTACTAATCGGATTTATTTAACTTTGGTGCAACCCTACTTTCATGTGGATAAAATCAAGAATTGTATTAGCCCTTGTTATATTTGGCACTCAAATGTTTTGCTCTGCTCAGAGTTTGAGAGTTACCTTTACTGATATTGGAAAAACCAAAACCTATAAGATTCCTTCGATACGATTTAGCGATACGCTTGCAATTGAAAAGAGTCTAAACGGATGCCTTATACCATTATACAGCAAAGGTTTTATTGCCGCATCAGTCGATTCGTTTAGCTGCGATTCTTTGGGTATTATTGCTTTTGGAAAAATGGGAGTTAAGTATCTATGGGTTAATATTGTACCCGATAGCACTTCTAATGTTATCCTAAGCCAGATTGGAATAAATCTGCCCAATCTTTCAGGAAAACCAGTAAGCCCCAATTTATTTGCTAGGTATATAAACTCATCATTGAAAAATTTAGAGGATAATGGATACCCTTTTGCACGGGTTAAATTAAATAATGTTAACATTTATGGGAATATAGTAAGCGGATTTATTAGTATTGTGAAGAGTTCAAGTATAATAATCGATACTGTTTATCTAAAAGGTGATGCAAGGATTACATCCCGAAAGTTGTGGGCTTTAATAAATCTGAAAAAAGGTGAACCATACTCAGAATCAAAGATTAAAAGAATTGACCAAAGGCTAAAGCAGCAACAATATTTAAGTATTATTAAACCATCTGAAATTGAATTCTTGAATCATAAGGCAAGGGTTTATTGCTACCTTAACAATCGACCATCGTCACGTTTTTGGGGACTTGCTGGTTTTTATAGCGATAAAAAGGATGGTAAACTGAAGCTGAATGGCGACATCAACCTTTCTCTTATTAACTCCTTGAGATATGGCGAAAAATTAAACTTTGCTTGGAGTGCACCTGGTAAAGGAACACAGAATTTAGATATAAATGTTGATTGGCCATATATTCAAGGATGGCAAGTAGGAGTAGTTGGAGCATTTTCGTTATATCGACACGATAGTACCTACATTACATTTAACCCAAAGTTAGCCTTTAGCTTCTCTGCCAACAGTGGAGGTCGATTTTTACTAAATCTCGATTATAAGAGGACTTCGTATACTTCAACCAGCCTTATACCCCAAGCACAATACGGTAATTCAACGGCTTTTATTTATGGATTGGGTTATGAGTTTAATAATTTTGATAACATCATTCTGCCTTCAAAAGGAATTGTTTTAAAAGGTAATTTAAATACAGGTACTCGAAATCTGAATCAGAAGCAAAGTCCAGCCTCGAACCTATTAGAGGGCGATATTTTTGTCGAGGCTTTTATTCCCCTTTACGAAAAACGATTTATTCTTGGAGTACGTTCAAATACTAGAGTGAGGGCAATATATGATACCAAGGGCAGTACAACTCTATTCGAAAATGAGATGTACAGGATTGGTGGCATGGGAACCATTCGTGGATTTAACCAAGAAGCCGTATTGTCAACAGCCTATTCCATCGCATCCTTGGAACTCCATCTTAGGACGAGCGAAGGTTCAGGAATTTATCTTTTCACTGACAAGGCTTTTGTGAAAGCCTATGAATTAGGATATGGTAAAGATAGATGGCCGCTTGGCTTAGGTATAGGATTAAATATGGTTACCAAGGCAGGGTTATTCAACCTGAGCTATGCCCTAGGGCAAGGATTTGGGCAATCATTAGGAACACGGGATGCTAAAGTACACTTTGGGATTGCAACAACTTTTTAAATAACCTCAACATTCTTCTCAACCCCAAACTATTCAAATTTTGTTTGATTTATTGCTGAATAAACAAATCGTATGCTTGAACTATGTTGTATAACACTTTTCGGGGGGGGGGGTAAATAAATATAAAATGATTACGTTTGTTTAAAGAGTGGATAAAATATGTATAAAATAACAAAATGATAAATCATAGCGGATAGAGTTTGAGAATACAATAAAAACACACAATAATAATACAGTTTTATTTAGCTCTGAATAATGATATCCTAAATATTCAGCAAGGCTGAATAAAAAGGCGGGGAGGAGAACCCTGACGAAAGCACCAAAAAAGCAAGGCAGCCCCAAAAAAATCCCTGCACGGATGGGCTGCCAAGCATATGTAAAACTTTGTAAAAATAAGTAAATGATACTAAAAAACATTAAAGTCAATTCAATTTCAATATTTTTCTTTTGCCTTACTTTATCATTATTTTTTAGTGGTTGTACAAAAGAAGAAGTTGTTACTAAGAAAAAAATGGTTGAACTTGATCCATCTGTAACTGTTACAAACGGACATTTAAATTTTCAAACAGTTGAGTCATTTAAAAATCTCATGAAACAGATGCAAGAAAACGAAGTTCCAACTTTTGACAACGAAGAATACAGTAAATTCGAGGAGAAGGGGTTTCGTGTCTTGAATTTTAAACAAAAACAACTTAATAATAATACTTCCTCAGAATATAGTAAATCTTCTTCTGTAGTTGAAGTTGAAGAGGATACATTAATTGCGGATTCATATTTTGCTGCAGTATTAAATGAGAATAAAGAAATTGAAGTTGATGGGTTTGTATATAAAGTTGATGAGTACGGAACTTTTTACGGACCCTCAGATAAATTAGAGGAGATAGATGCAATCATTAATGAACTTGATAATAATGAAGCGAATACGTTACCCGGAGAAATGGTTGCTGATAAATTATATCAAGTTAGCGATGATATTTACTTATATGATTCTTTTAATTATAATGAACCAGATGAAATTGGAAACAGCACTAATATTATAGAAATAGTTGATCCTGCATCTTCAAGTAGTTCAACTTCACCTTATGGTGATATTGTCACATACAAATTTGAAGCAAAAACTCTTGCAGGTAAGGTTATTGAGTATTTATTTGGTCGTTCAAGGGCACATAATAGAGAGTTTAACTGGCGAAGAAGGATTAGAGTTAACTTTTACAATGTAAATTATGTTGTGTATTCCGCTATTGGTGTTAATGTGAAATTTCAAAAAAAGAATTGGATTGGATGGTCAACAACTGAATGTAGTGAATTACGGTGGGGTTGGGATGGTTTTCAATATTCCTTTAAACTTCCCTATTCCATGCCAACTACAGGGCCTGCACCAGTTCAAACCCAACTTTCATATGTACCCGGTATGAAACTCAAGGTAGCTTTTACAGCGAATTTTTGGAATCATAATTTTTCATATTCCCGTAATTTAGAGAAAGATTTAAAGAACAGACTTCTAAAATGGTGGAGTTTACTTGAAGAAAGATATGCTCCTGATGCTGTAGAAATGAGAAAAAGCCAATTAAAACAATTTAGAGAAATTTTCCCTGATAGGGTCGTTGTTGATGTAGATAGGTATGAAGAAATCCAATATAATTGCACATCATTTTCTAAAGTATTTGATTGGGGGACATGCGAAGCGAGTATTAATTTTCTAAGTGGTGGTTCATGGGTTCTTCGTCCAGGTTTAAAGAATAATGCTTTAAGTTTCGATGTTAACAAGGCATCATTTTATGGAATTGCTAAATATGATGGACGCTATAAGGGTGTAAGGATTCTTAAAGAATAATAACCAATTTTTATATTATAAACTATGAAGAAATTTTTTTTATTAACAGTTGTGATTATTTTATCTCTTTGTTCATATTCGCAGGAGGTAAGCCCTAGTTCTTCTAACGTTTTTAGGATTAACCTAATTAACCCCGGAATTGAGTATGAAACTAAGTTTTCTCAAGAATCTACTTTTTCAATAAACCTTGGAGTAGGTTATGGAGGATCGTACAAGGAAATTACTTCAAGCGCTTCAGGTTGGCTCTATATGTATTCGCCATTTTTAGATTTGCAGTATAAGCATTTTCATAATCTGGAAAACAGGATCAAAAAGGGCCTGCCGATAGAGTATAACTCAGGTAATTTTTTAGGAATAAGGTTTTTAACTAGGGGAAAGGCATTTGATTCAAACTTCTACCGAACTAGTGACTATGATTTTTCGGTAGGCCCCATGTGGGGTTTGCAGCGAAGTTATAATAGGGTTCATATACTTTTCGATATTGGACTTAATTACTACTTCGATGGCAAAGGGAATGGTGGTGTTACGCCAATGGTTGAGTTGAATATCGGATATAATCTTTTTTCGAAATAAAATTTATAAATACTATCCCTTCGAATTAATTAAAGGGATAGTATTTTCATAACCAAATACTTTATGAAAGGATTCGTATTTTCTTTTTTCCTATTTATAATCAACACAATCCCTTTACAGGCTCAACTTGTATCAACAACTTTTGAGGCTAATTGGGTTTACATCCCTCAAAACCCTGTAGATTTTAAGAAACCGTTTCTATTTAAGGCAGGTATTGAGAATTGGTTTACTCGGCGAATCGCATTGGGTATTAATGCGCAAGTGGGTATGGCATCAATTGAAGATGAAGATTATACTTCTGTAAACGGACAAATAATTAGTGAAAAAGATTTAGAAGTTTCAAATAGTGTATATAGTCTGAATATCTATAGCAAAATTGCAATTTTTAGCGGCGATGATTATAGCATATCCTTTAAACCAGAGGTTGGAATTTATTGGGTAGAATCAATGCCAACCATTTCTTTCATCGATCATATAACAGGTTTTGTTGACGTCAAGCAATATTCAAGAAAAAATATAAAATCACTTAGTTTCGGTTTGGACGTTCAGGCGCAATACTTTATTACTGAACGATGGGATTTATGTCTAAATCTAGGCTATAATAACTACAATTTAGGAAAATCGTTGAATAGGATTGATCTGAAAAATGAATGGTCGCGTGGGTTTAATGAAAAAACCTGCTTTATATCGGCAGGTTTAGGGTTTCATTACTATCTGTTTGGAGTAAATAGCAGATGAGATTTTTTTCTTTGCGACGTTGCGTCTTAGCGTTAAAAATACTCCGTGTCTCTGTGTTTAGAGTTTTTCAACTCCTAATCTCTCAGCTACCTCATTCAGTTCAGCAAGAACCTGTGGAATAATAGTAATTCCCTCTTTGAGGAGTTTTACCTCATTTATGCGCTCAGGGTCACCGGGAATCATAACCGGAGGTTGATTCTCGCCGCTTTTTGCACCACGGAATGTTTCAATCCATTCATCCATTTTTCCCTTAAATTCATTGGCAGGGCGGAAAGCATCGATACGCATTGCACCGAAGAAGTGACCAAGTCCTTCACCAACCGATTTTTCGAGTAGGGGAAGATAAGCAACTTGAGGTGGCACAAATGGGCCAAAGTTTGCGCCCGAGAATACTGATGAGAATATATCAACCAAGGCGGTCATACAATAACCTTTATGACCACCAGTAAGGGTATCGCCACCTAAAGGAAGAATAGCCCCACCTCTTAGCAATGTATCGGGGTCATCGGTGGGTTTACCCTGTGCATCCTGAACCAAACCGAACGGGGCTTTTAGCCCTTTTTTTCCCATGATAGCCAGTTTGCCACGGGCAATGGGAGTTGTTGCAAAGTCTGCAACAAATGGAGGCTGATTTAGCGTTGGAATTGCAACAGCAATGGGGTTTGTGCCCATAAACTTACTAACCGAAAATGTTGGAACAACTAACGGATTGGCATTTGTCATGGCTATTCCAGTCATATCGTGCTCCAGAGCCATCATTGAGTAGTAACCTGCAATCCCGTAGTGATTGCTGTTTTTAGTTGCAACCCAACCTGTACCTGCTGTTTTTGCCTTTTGAATGGCAATTGCCATCGAAAATTTTGCTGATATAGGACCAAGCGCATTATCACCATCAACAGTTGCCGTCGATGGGGTTTCGTATATGACCTTAACTTTTGGATTTACATTAATTCTACCTGCTTCAACCATTTGAAAATAGTCCTTAACCCTCATCAACCCATGCGATGGAATTCCTCTAAGTTCAGCAGCTATTAAAACATCTGCAACAATTTCAGCATCGTGAGTAGGGCAACCCATCTTCACGAAAAGGCGGGTTGTATAATCCTTAAGCAAAGCATATTCAAACATAGAGTCCAAATTAAATTCTTAAAACTAATAACTTACTACTTGTCGCTTGCCACTTAAATTACTTTCTGAATACGTAAAATGCATTAGCCTGTGCCATAGGGGTTATTTCCATATCGTTGATACAAACATGGTCGGGTCTAGTAACTACATAAAGAATAGCATCGGCAATATCTTCAGCAAATAAAGGTACAAGACCGTGGTAAGGGCTTTGAGCTTTCTCTTGGTCGCCTTTGAAACGAACAAGCGAGAATTCAGTCTCTACCATTCCAGGTCTGATTTCAGTTACTTTGATATTATGCTTTAGCATATCCTCACGCATGCCCTGCGATAGCGCATGAACAGCATGTTTAGAGGCACAGTAAACATTTCCATTCTCATACACCTGAGTTCCTGCAATTGAACCAATATTAATGATATGCCCTTTCTCTCTTGCACACATTATTGGTGCAACCTTTCGTGTAATGTATAGTAGTCCTTTGATATTGGTATCAATCATACGCTCCCAATCATCAGCGTCCCCATCTTGAATATGATTTAACCCAACAGCAAGCCCAGCATTATTAACTAGTATATCAACCTTGCGCCATCTCTCGGTTAACCCATCAATTGCTTTATCTACAGAATCTTTAATGCGAATATCAAAATTTAAAGTAAGAACATCTCTCTTATACTTTACCTCAATCTCGTGCTTAAGGGCATCTAGCTGCTCATTTCGTCTACCTGTAAGAATAAGGTTATAGCCATTCTCGGCAAGCATAATGGCTGTTGCCCTTCCAATCCCCGATGTTACCCCTGTTACTAATGCTAACTTCATACTATTTAATCTTTTAAGCCTTTATGATTACTTTTTATTGATATTTCAAAAGGAACGTAAAATTAATAAAAATTGGGAATGTTGCTCAATAATGTTGATAGGTTTAACAACATCATTGATAAACACAGGATTTGGCATTATATTAAAAAATTGATGGTGTGATTGATTGGCTTCTTATATAATGTTAGTATTTTTGGCTCGATTTTGTATTTAAGAAAAAACGCAATACTACTATAATATGTCATCAATTGAAGTTAATCTCGAAACCGCAAAGGGGCTAGGTTTACTCCCCGAAGAGTTTGAAATGATTAAGAAATATCTAGGTCGTATTCCTAACTACACTGAGTTAAGTATTTATTCTGTGATGTGGTCGGAGCATGCATCCTACAAAAACTCGATAAAGTGGTTAAAAACTTTACCTCGTAAAGGTGAAAAGATACTTGCCGAAGCAGGTACTGAAAATGCTGGATTGGTTGATATTGGTGATGGAATGGCGTGTGCATTCAAAATTGAATCGCATAACCATCCTTGTGCAGTTGAGCCTTATCAGGGCGCTGCAACGGGTGTTGGTGGTATCAATCGTGATATCTTTACAATGGGAGCAAGGCCAATCGCTCAGCTTAACTCATTACGTTTCGGAAATCTTAAACTAGACCGTACAAAGTGGCTAATTAAAGGCGTTGTAAAGGGTATTGGCGACTATGGTAATGCTTTTGGTATTCCTGTACTTGGTGGCGAAGTTTTCTTCGACGAGTCATATACCATGAACCCATTGGTTAATGCCATGTCAGTAGGTTTAGTTGAAAAGGGTGGTGTTGTATCAGCTATTTCAAAGGGTGAGGGTAATCCTGTATTCATCGTTGGTTCATCAACCGGTAAGGATGGAATTCATGGTGCAACCTTTGCTTCAGCAAATATCACAGAAGATTCTGCCGATGACATTCCGTCAATCCAAGTAGGTGACCCATTTCAAGAAAAAATTCTTCTTGAAGCTTCGCTTGAGGCCATTAAAACAGGTGCTTTGGTTGGTATGCAGGATATGGGTGCTGCAGGTATTATCTGTTCAACTTCAGAGATGTCGGAAAAGGGCGGATGTGGAATGAAAGTTAATTTAGATAAGGTTCCACTCAGACAGAAGAACATGGAGCCATTCGAGATTCTCCTTTCCGAGTCGCAGGAGCGAATGCTTATGGTTGTTCATAAGGGACGTGAGAAAGAGATTGAGAATGTACTCAATAAGTGGGATATCAGCTACGCTATAATTGGTGAGGTAACTAAAGGCGATAGATTAGAGTTTTTCTATCATGGCGAAAAGGTTGCCGATGTACCCGCATCAACACTAGTTTTGGGTGGTGGTGCCCCCGTTTATGAGAGGGAGTACAAAGAACCTGCATACTATCAGCAGTACAAGAAATTCGATATCAATAAAATTCCCGAGCCACAGGACTTACACGAGGTAGCCCTACAAATTGTTCGTCATCCAAATATTGCATCAAAGCGGTGGGTTTACGAGCAGTACGATTCAATGATTGGAACAGGAAATATGAGCACCAACTTCCCATCCGATGCTGGGGTTTATAACCTAAAAGGCACAAACAGAGCGCTTGTAATGACTGTTGATTGCAATTCGAGATATGTAAAGGCTGACCCTGAGATTGGCGCAATGATTGCTGTTTCAGAGGCTGCTCGAAATATTGTTTGTACGGGAGGGAAACCACTTGCCATTACCAATTGCTTGAACTTTGGAAATCCTTATAATCCTGAAGTTTTTTGGCAGTTTGTTAATGTAATAAAAGGGATGGGTGCTGCTTGCGAAAAGTTCAAGACACCTGTAACTGGTGGTAATGTAAGTTTTTACAACCAAGCATCTATCGGAGGTACTGAAGAGGCTGTTTTCCCAACTCCAACTATTGGAATGATTGGTTTACTTGAGAATAAAAATCATCATACCACTTTAGCTTTTCAGGAAAAAGGTCATATGATTTATCTGATTGGCCGTTCGCATAACGACATTGCATCGTCTGAATATCTTTCAAGTTATCATGGGGTAAAGGAATCACCTGCACCCTATTTCAACTTAGACGAGGAGTTTAATGTTCAGCAAACAGTTTATGAGCTGATTAGTAGAAACTACATTCAATCAGCCCACGATGTTTCCGACGGTGGCGTATTCATTGCCCTACTCGAAAGCGCAATGCCAAAAGGTCTTGGCTTTGATATTACCACCGATGCCGAGATTCGAAGCGATGCTTTCCTATTTGGCGAATCGCAGGGTAGGATTGTAGTTACCGTTTCAACATCGCGCGAAACGCACTTTATCGATTATATGGTTGAGAGCAAGATTCCATTCTTTGCATTGGGTCATGTTACCAAATCAGAGATTCGGGTCGATGATGTTTCATTCGGATTTATCGCTGATTTGAAAAAGGCTTACGATAACTCCATTGAGGAGTTGATAACAGGACAGAACCCTTCATTGTAGATGAGTAGCAATTCAGAGCAAATAAGCAAGACAAAGCAGGTTGAGGCGATGTTTAACGATATCGCTCCTAAGTATGATTTTTTGAATCATTTCTTAAGCCTTGGTATCGATAAGATATGGCGACGAAAAGTAATTCGAAAAATTATTAACGATAACCCAAGCGATGTACTTGATATTGCAACGGGCACAGCCGATTTGGCAATTCTGCTAGCAAGGAAACATCCAAAGGTTAACATAATCGGAATTGATTTAGCCGAAAATATGCTGGCGGTAGGTAGAAAAAAGGTTGAGGAACTCAACCTTTCAAATCGAATAGCTCTAAAACAGGGAGATTCTCTCTCTCTTCCATTCGAGAATGCTACATTTGATGTTGCTATGGTTGCCTTTGGGGTTCGTAACTACGAGAATCCGGTAAAAGGTATGGAAGAAACTCTTCGAATTTTAAGAAAGAATGGCAAGTTCTATGTACTTGAATTCTCAATGCCTCGCAGATTTCCCATGGCTCAGCTGTATCGTTTTTACTTTTGGGCTATACTTCCGCTACTTGGCAGGATGGTATCGGGGCATAAGCAGGCGTACACCTATCTTCCCGAATCGGTAAACGCTTTCCCTGATGGGAATAACTTTATTGTACTAATGGAGAAAGCGGGATTTTTAGATTGTAAATACAAAAAGCTAAGTTTTGGAATTGCTACAATTTATGAGGGAAAAAAAGGATGAAAAGTACTTAAAGTGCCTAAAATTTGGAGTAATTAAAGTTAAAACCAAGGAGATAAAATTGTTGTAACTCTATTTGCTCTGAGTACTCAGGGCATTCTAGGCACTCGAAGTACTTTAGGCACTTTTATCTCATAATAAATACATCAATTCTTCGTTGCTATAAGCATTACCTAAAGAAATATAGTGATAAATCTCAAAAAATATTGTTTTATTCTTTTCACCCTAGTGTTTGCATTATCTGCAAACGCTCAGTATAAAAGGCCAGTACATTTAAACGAGCCTGATTACGATTTAGGTAAAAGGCTTCGCTTTGGATTCTCCATTGGCTTTAACGCAATGGATTTTCGGATTAAGAATGGAAAAGGGATTGAAGTCTCTCCCGATTTACAGGATACTACACAATATTTTGCTGATGTAAGTCATTTGGTTCCAGGATTTAATGTAAATATAGTTACCGATTTACGATTAACAGAGAATTTTCATTTAAGATTTTTACCAGGTTATTCATTTGGTCAACGGAATCTTAATTTTTTCTATCCAGGAAATAAACTTGAAAGGCAGATGAAGATTGAGTCTTCATTTATTGAATTGCCATTAAGTATTAAATATTGCGCCAATAGGGTTAATAACTTTAGACCATACTTACTTGCTGGCGGAAATTTTAGGATTGATTTAGCATCATATAAAAAATTGAATATTAAAGAAGGCGTACTCCTACGATTAAACAAAGCTGACGCATACTACGAGATTGGTTTTGGAAGTGATTTCTTTTTAGAGTTCTTTAAGTTTTCGATTGAGCTAAAATATTCGGTAGGTGTTTTAAATGTTTTATCGCGCGATTATGCCGATGGTGCGGAGAACTATGTTCAAGCAATTTCGGAAATCAACTCTCGCGTTTTTCACATATCGTTTCATTTTGAATAGATAATAAACCAAAAGCCAAATATCAACGTACAGCCGAAAATGCCGATTGAAATTAGCATCGAACTTTCCCCAAGCCAGGCAGCAGATGAAAACCTGTTGAAAAAGGCAATTGCTCAAAAGTTGGGTATTAAGGTTGATAAAGTTGGCGAATTCAGAGTAATTAGAAAGTCAATAGACGCACGTAAGGCAAAGATTAAGGCTAACATAGGTGTTAGAGTTTATAATTCTGATGAGGCACTCGATTCAGATATTCCAATATTCAATTATCAAGATATTCGTAATGCAAGGCCTGTTGTTATTGTTGGAGCAGGACCAGCAGGACTATTTGCAGCGCTCCGATTATTAGAATTAGGGTTAAAACCAATTATTGTTGAGCGAGGGAAGCAGGTTAGCGATCGCAAAAGAGATATTGCAATGCTGAGTCGTGATCATAATCTAAATCCAGATTCAAATTACGCCTTTGGTGAAGGGGGTGCTGGTACTTTCTCCGACGGGAAACTTTATACCAGATCAAAGAAAAAGGGTGATTTTAAAAGGGTTTTGCATAGTTTGCACAATCATGGCGCCGATGAGAATATACTCTACGAAGCTCATCCGCACATCGGCACGAATAAACTCCCTAGGGTTATCACTAAAATTAGGGAAACAATTATTGAGCATGGTGGCGAGTTCTACTTTAATAGCCGGGTCGAGAGCATTCAAATCAAAAATGAAAGCGCAATTGGCGTTAAGCTCATCGATGGACAAATTATTAACGGAGTTGCCGTCATTCTGGCAAGCGGGCATTCAGCCAAAGACATCTATAAATCATTAATTGATCAAAAAATAGAAATCGAGGCAAAACCCTTTGCTATGGGAGTTAGGGTAGAACATCCACAAGAGTTAATCGATTCAATTCAGTATCATGGTGCAATAAGGGATGAGTTTCTTCCTGCGGCAGCCTACAGTTTAGTTCATCAAGTTAATGGGAGAGGGGTTTATTCTTTTTGCATGTGTCCTGGTGGTTTTATAGTGCCTGCAGCAACATCAGAGGGTGAAGTTGTAGTTAACGGAATGTCGCCATCGATGCGAAATTCTCGCTTTGCAAACGCTGGAATAGTTGTTGAAGTTAGGCTTGAAGATTTAGCGGACTACTCTAAATATGGAGTACTTGCAGGTCTTGAATTTCAAAACGACCTAGAGTTACTTGCAGGCAAAAATGGTGGTTTGGGCGTAAAAGCACCCGCTCAACGATTGGTTGATTTTGTTGATAGTAAAAATTCAAATTCACTTCCAATCTGTTCTTATCATCCTGGAACTACTCCATCAGCAATGCATGAGTGGCTGCCCGAGCATATTTCTAAACGCCTTCAGCTGGGTTTTGCTGAATTCGGCAAAAAGATGAGAGGATTTCTTACCAACGAGGCTTTAATCCTTGGTGTTGAGTCAAGAACATCATCTCCAATTCGAATTCCTCGCGATCCTGAGACGCTACAACATATTAGGATTAAAGGTCTTTTCCCATCAGGCGAAGGAGCTGGATATGCTGGAGGTATCGTTTCGTCAGCTGTTGATGGCGAGCGTTGTGCCGATGGAGTTGCGAATTATTTAAAAGGCTGAATGTTATTCGCAACCATTTCAAATTCTTCGTTTAAATTCCGAACAAGCTATTGCAGTAGCCATTGCAACATTTAGCGATTCAACAGCAGTTCGATTGGTTGCAAATGATGGGATATGAATTTTTTGAGTTATCAATTTCTCAATTTCAGGACTAATGCCGTTACCTTCGTTGCCCATTACTACTATCCCTTTTGAGTTCAACTTTGAATTGTAAATATCTTCACCTTCCAGAAAAGCACCATAAATGGGAAGGTTATTTTTTGTTCTATATTCTTTTAGAATTTCAGGAAGATTACAATAAATCACATTCACCATTGAAATTGCGCCCATACACGATTGAATAACTTTTGGGGAGTACGCATCAGTCGTATCATTGGTGCAAAGGATTGTGTCTATTCCAAACCAACTGGCTAAACGAATAATTGTTCCTAGGTTTCCTGGATCTTGAACTCCATCAAGGGCAAGAACTAATGAGTTGTGCAAATCAATTTTTGAGATGTCGTATTCTGGAATTTTCACTAACGCTAAAACATTTGAATGCGATGATAAACTACTAATTTTTTTCATCTCATCATCAGTAATTTCAACTAATTCAAAATCAAACTCTTTGGATGTGATATTCAATATAGATGTTTTGTAAATGGATTTTACTTGTAATTTAGAATTCAATATTTCCTCTACCAATCGCTCTCCCTCTGCAATAAAAACACCCTCTGCGTTCCTCGTTTTTTTTACTCGTAACGAGTTAATGGCCTTTATGCTATTTTTGCTAAGCATCATTCTCTGTTTTTAAATAAATTGCAATATATGGAATGTTCTCAAAAACAATTGAAAAAATGCTTAACAAAGAGTGCAAATCAAGGTGAATATATTTAATTGCACATTTTTTGTTTACGAACAGATTCTTATTTTACTTGAATGGGTGTAGCAGAATGAAAAGGATTTTCTATCTTTCACTGGCTTTTATTGTAAATTAGTTTTCTTTTTAAAATGGTAATTAGCAACAGCAAAAAATCTCGATATAGATTCTTGAATCGGACTTATTTACTATTTTCTTTAATAGCAATTCTTTTTTCATCGTGTAGAATTACTCGAAATGTACCGGATGGAAAGTATCTTTTGAATAAATCAATATTGGTAGTTGATTCAAAAGATATTAAAGCCGGAGATATTGAAACGTACCTTCGGCAAAAACCAAACAAAAGAATAATTGGGTTCAGATTTCATCTTAGGCTCTACAATACTGCAAACCCTAATAAATATAAAGGCATTAATAAGTGGTTGAAAACGATTGGCGAAGAACCAGTTATTCTCGACACATTTCTTGTTCGTCAAAGCGTTCAGAATATAAACCTATATCTTCAGAGTAAAGGGTATTATCATTCAGCTTTAAGTAGTTCTATTGATTATCCTAAAAAGAAGAAAGCAAATGTTACCTATGCTATTAAATCTGGTGAACCTTATAAAATAAAGGAATTTCATTACTCGATTGAGGATTCAACTTTAAGCTATTTGGTTCGAAAGGATAGCCTAAATTCGCTTATTAAAAAAAGAAAACTTTTAGATAGCGATATTCTCCAAGAGGAAAGATCAAGAATACAGGCTTATCTCCAAAACTGTGGATATTACTTTTTCTCAAAAGATAACATAAACTTTGATGCTGATACATCCATCGGAAGACATAAGGTGGAATTGCAGCTTAATATTAGAAATCGATTCAGAATAACTGAATCGGGAGAAAAACTACCTGAAAACTATCTTAAGTATAAGATTAATAAAGTGTTTTTCTATCCAAATTTTGATCCTCGGAGGTTAGCAAATTCAAATACTTCAGGTAAAATAGATACAACTAATTTTAACGGGTTAGATTTTATATATACAGGTGATCCTGGCATATTATTAAAAGTATTAGACCAGTTGAATCAAATTCGACCCGGAAGTATTTACTCTGATAATATCGTTCAGAAAACGCAGAATAACCTTAATTCACTTAAGCTATTCAGGATGGTAAATATTTTTTTTGCTAAAGAGAATACGGATACTAGTAAAAAATCGAATAATGATAACATTTTATTCTTTGAAGATTCAAATAAGAAAGATTCAGTACCTACAGGATTACTTAACTGCTATATACAGCTATCAACGCATACTCTTCAGAGTTATCAAGCTGAATTTGTTGGAACGAATACTTCTGGAGCGTTTGGAGCCGAAGGAAATTTAAGTTACCAGCACAAAAACCTTTTTCGGGGTGCAGAAATTTTTGATGTTAAACTACGAGGCTTAGTTGAAACGGTCCAAAAAAACAAAAATGCGGGCAATTTAGATTTTAAATACTCACTTGAATTGGGTGGTTCTGTTGGTCTTAGCCTACCAAAATTTCTTAGCCCATTCCCTAGCAAGCAATTTATTAAAAAGTATAGCCCTCGTACCCAGATTGCTACTTCATATAATTTTCAGCGAAGACCTGATTATACCCGAACCATTGCCAGTTTACAATTTGGATATATTTGGAAAAACTCAAAATTCATAACGCATACCGTTAATCCGGTTGAGATTAGCGCAATCAATATTACAAACATTAGCGAATCTTTTAAAAATCAGATTTCGGGTAAGTACCTTGAGAATAGTTATAAAAATCAAATTATTACTCTCTCAAGCTATAGCATTACATTAAATAATCAGAACCTTCAAAAGAATATTAGTTACGCTTACATTCGATTTAATGTAGAATCATCCGGAAATATTTTAGCGGCCATCAACTCAAAATATGGTACTAAATCAATTGATAGTACATATAAAATTCTGAATACCAGTTTTTCTCAATATTTAAGAACGGATATTAACTTAACCTATCATCAGGTAATTGATAATAACAACACTTTTGTTTATAGGGTCTTTGCAGGGATTGGTTATCCCTATGGTAATTCTAAGGCGCTCCCATTTGATAAAAAATATTTTTCAGGTGGAGCCAATGGGATTCGTGCATGGAGTTCTAGAAGCCTTGGCCCAGGTTCTGTAAAAGTAGTTAATTCAGGCTTTTTCAATCAGACTGGAGATATAAAGCTGGAGGCAAATGTTGAATATCGGTATAAGATATTCTGGCAATTAGAAGGCGCAATTTTTTTTGATGCAGGTAATATTTGGGCAATCAAGGATGAAAATGAGAATGCAATATTCAAACCCGCGACTTTTTACAAGCAAATTGCGCTTGGCACAGGAACCGGGTTTAGAGCAAACTTAGGTTTTTTAACAGTGCGATTCGATTTTGGATATAAGGTTTACGATCCATTAATTGAACCAAATACTGTATTTAAACCTTGGGTTCCATTTCAGCAAAAATTTATGTGGAAAGACGTTGCAGTTAACTTTGGGATAGGTTACCCATTCTAAAAAATCACTCTTCTTTTTCGATTGACTTTTTATATAAAATTTTGTAGGTTTGTTTAAAACCTACATCTCATGACTTACAATAAAATTATCGAGCTGCTTGGCGAAAAATCAAAGTATTTACTCGAGCATAAGTGTAACACTATTGATAAGCAATTCCTTCATCTTCCAGGGCCGGATTTTTTGGACAGAGTAGTTTCCAATTCTAACCGATCGAATCAAACAATTCGAAGTATTCATTCAATGTTCAATCACGGAAGGCTCTCAGGTACTGGTTATCTATCAATTTTGCCAGTTGATCAGGGAATAGAGCACTCCGCTGGAGCATCGTTTGCCCCTAATCCTATTTATTTTGATCCAGAGAATATTGTAAAATTAGCCATCGAAGGGGGCGCTAATGCTGTTGCCTCTACCTTTGGTGTATTAGCCGCCGTTTCTCGAAAGTATGCGCATAAAATCCCATTTATTGTTAAAATTAACCATAATGAGCTATTGTCGTACCCTAATAAGTACGACCAAATAATGTTTGGTTCCGTTGAGGAGGCTTGGAATCTCGGTGCAGTGGCGGTTGGTGCAACTATCTATTTTGGATCTGATGAATCAACCCGACAAATAGTTGAGGTAGCTGATGCTTTCCAGCATGCTCATGAATTAGGAATGTCCACCGTGCTTTGGTGCTATCTTAGAAATAATGGTTTTAAAAAGGATGGAATTGATTATCATACCGCATCAGATCTTACCGGGCAGGCAAATCACCTTGGGGTTACTATTCAAGCAGATATTATTAAACAAAAGTTACCCGAAAACAATGGTGGCTTTAAAGCGATTAACTTTGGGAAAACTCATGAAAAAGTTTACACCCAATTAACCTCGGACCATCCAATTGATTTGACCCGTTATCAGCTGATTAATTGCTATAACGGACGCTCAGGATTAATAAACTCAGGCGGTGCCTCAAGCGGAGATAGCGATTTAGCCGAAGCAGTTTCTACAGCAGTTATAAACAAGAGAGCAGGAGGAACGGGACTGATAAGCGGTCGTAAAGCATTCCAACGCCCGATGGCCGATGGCATTAATTTACTCAATGCTATTCAGGATGTTTATCTATGTAACGAGATTGGTATAGCTTAGTATTTATTATCGGTACAGCAGGTTCTTTCACCTTTCTTAACGATTATATTATTTTAAGTTACTTCAGATTAATAAATGATTAAATCAATTGAACCACTATGTTTTTTTATAATAATAAGAAGATTATAAAAGAAGTATTCAATTTTTATAAAAACTAAATTTCTACATTGTTATGCATTCTAAGCATTCAGGAATAAAGAATTTTTTAACTTTTTCGAGAGGCGAGAGAAATGGTATTATGTTTTTGATTTTCATAATCATTGTACTAATTTTTGCGCCTTTTCTTTACAGATCATATATTACTCCAATCCCTTCAGATAGCTCTCTTTTCAACGCTAAAGCGGATAGTTTCTTTTCATCTTTAAAGCTTAAGCCCGATGAATCAATTGCCGCAAACACCAATCCGATTGAGCGCGAAGAGGTAAAGCAACCTAAAGAAATAGCGTACTTTTTTTTCGATCCCAATAACGTTCAAGTTGAAGATATGGTGCATCTTGGTTTGTCGGTTAAACAAGCACTTGTTGTTCAGAAGTATAGAGATAGAGGAGGCATTTTTCGCTCACCTACAGAATTTGCAAAAGTGTATGTTATTGATTCCATATTATTTCATAAACTTAAACCTTGGATAAAGATTAACGATAGCGCGCTTAAGGTTCAACAACAAAATAAATATGATTCGACTAAAAAAAACGAACAGGTTTCAATCTCTGTTGAACTGAACACTACTGATACGCTCGAACTTATCAAGATCAAAGGAATCGGGAGGGCATTTGCTCGAAGAATTATTGCATATCGTTGTTTACTTGGCGGATATGCAAACATTCATCAACTATCAGAGGTCTATGGAATTAAACCTGAACTTATTAAAGAGATTAGCCATTTCATTACTATTGATTCATCGAGAATCAAAACGATAAATCTAAATCTAGTAACCTACGAGGAACTTAAAAGACACCCTTACCTAACAGAATATCAAGCAAAGGCAATTATTTACTATCGAAGTAAAGTTGGTACATTAAGAAATGTAAGAGAACTGGTTGATAACAAGATACTCCCGAACGATAAATTTCTTAGCCTAAAAAAATACTTAGTTGTATTTTAGTTCTATGTGCCCTATGAATAGGAAGCTATTATAATATTTACAGTTATATTAAAAAAAATTACATCATACTATTTGATTTATATTTGATAAAGTGTAATTTTGCGGCTCATAAATTCAAACGACATGATTATAGTACCAATAAAAGAAGGCGAAAACATTGAAAGAGCGCTTAAGAAGTTCAAAAGAAAATTTGAGAAGACTGGGATAATGAAAGAGCTTCGCTCACGTCAAGCATTTACTAAACCCTCTATAGTAAACAGAGAGTCAGTAAAGAAAGCCATTTACATCCAAAAAATTCAGGAAAAAGAGGAGTAGTACTTTTCATATCTCTGAATGCAATTCTCAGGCATTTTTGCCTGATTTTTTTTGGTTTTTTATAGCTTAATTGCTATATTGCATTCATAGAAAATGCTAACTTCTTTCCTAACATATATTAAAGTCGAAAAGGGTTATTCTGCACACACCGTAAGATCCTATGGTGACGATGTGATGCAGTTTTTCACCTTTTGTAGGCTTGATCCTGTACAGGATAATCTGAAATTAATCACACATCGACAGGTCAGATTTTGGTTATCATCCATTATATCCAATGGATTTACACCACGTTCAGCTAATCGAAAGTTATCGTCACTTCGATGTTTCTTTCGCTACTTAATACGTGAAGGAATAGCAAATACCAATCCTGTTGCACGCATCGTACCTCCACAATCGGTAAAGCATTTACCTTCTTTTGTTGGCGAGAAGGAGATGAACGAGGTTTTAAATGTAGAGAGATTCACCGATGATTATACCGGCATTAGAAATCAATTAATAATTCTGCTATTTTACTTTACCGGAATGCGTTTGTCAGAGTTAATCGGATTAACTGTAGATAAGATCGATTTTTCATCATCAACTATAAAAGTACTAGGAAAAGGAAATAAGGAACGTATTCTTCCAATGCACCCTGAACTAGCAAGATTTATTTCCGAATACCTAAAAATAAGAGATCAAATAATTGTAAACAAGTTCGAGAATATTTTGTTTTTAACAGAAAAGGGCAAGCCGATTTACCCTAAATTAGTTTATAGAATTGTAAGATCTAATTTATCAAGCGTTACAACTTTAGAGAAAAAAAGCCCACATGTTCTTCGTCATACCTTTGCGACACACTTATTAAACCATGGCGCTGAACTTAATGCAATAAAGGATTTATTAGGACATGCAAATTTAAGCGCAACACAAATTTATACGCACAGCTCGTTCGAAAAGTTAAAGAAAGTATATAAACAAGCTCATCCAAGAGCTTAAATTGATAAAGGAGGATAAAATATGAATGTAAAAATTCAATCGATCAAGTTCACCGCTGATACTAAGTTGATCGACTTCATTAACCAAAAGGTTAATAAGCTTGAACGATTCTTCGATAATATTATTGATGCTGATGTTTTTCTTCGAGCAGACAAACCGCAAGAGGTTACCAACAAATCAGTCGAGATTCGACTTAATGTCCCAGGAGCAGATCTATTTGTTCACAAGCAGTGTTCAACTTTTGAAGAAGCTATTGACGAATGTGTAGATGCTTTAAAAATTCAAATTAAAAAACACAAAGAGAAAGCAAAAGGAATTTAATACTTACAAAAACTAGTCAAGTCGCTAGTTTTCAAAGCCTTTTTTCCTATATGCAGTTTGAATAACCATTAGGAAAAAAGGCTTATTAATTTAAATGAAAAAAAATATTAGATTTATTTTGCGTATAATAAAAATATATTTACATTTGCCATCCGATTTTGAGGGGTACATATGCCTTTAAAGTTTGAATTTTGTTAAGTTTGCCGATGTAGCTCAGTTGGCCAGAGCAGCTGATTTGTAATCAGCTGGTCGGGGGTTCGAATCCCTCCATCGGCTCTTTAATTTTCTTGTTGGGGAGATACCTAAGTGGCCAACAGGGGCAGACTGTAAATCTGCTGGCGTACGCCTT
>JANYLA010000050.1 GCA_025361485.1 Bacteroidales bacterium | reverse complement strand
GGTGACCATGTCGGCGGGGACCCACCCCTTCCCATCCCGAACAGGGACGTTAAGCCCGCCAGAGCCGATGGTACTGCGAAAGTGGGAGAGTAGGACGTCGCCACCCATCAGAGCCCTTGGATAAGTTCCAAGGGCTTCTTTATATAATTAATGGATGTGCAGACGAGCTAAAGTAATTTGAGTGATAGGTTTAAATATTAAGGAATTCTTCTTTGTGTACAATTTTAGGATGAAAAAAGCCTTCATAATTGAAGGCTTTGAGGCTGAATTTAGTTTGATAGAAGATTACGAATCATCTCGCGATTTAGTTCATTTAAAAAATTTTTGCCATCAGGTGTGTACAAGTAATTGATTCTCTCCCTGTATCTCTCTTCCACTTTACCTCTAACCACTTTCATTGTACTATTGACAAGTCCATTCTGTTCCGTAAAACCTTCTTCTAGAATTGCAAAACTTGCTGGAAGCCATCTATCAGGGAATACATCACCCATTTCTCCTCCTGCTTTGAACTTGCCAATCTCTCCAATTAAGATTTTGATTGCTTCTTCTTCTGCTTCAGGAGAATTGTGATTAATCTGCTTGTCGGATAATGCTCTTTTTAATGATTCTTTGGAAGGGAAAAGTAATGCTGTCGTATACGGGTTTTGATTATTGTAAAGTATTACTTGTTCAATTAAGGGTGAATGCTGAACCAAGGATTCTTCAATCCCCTCTGGGCTATATTTTTCCCCATCACTGCCAATAAGTAAACTTTTAAATCTACCTAGAACATAAAGAAAACCATCCTTGTCCATAAATCCCATGTCGCCCGTATGTAACCATCCATTTTTAATGGTATCATCAGTTGCTTTAGGGTTTTTCCAGTATCCAATCATGATGTTTTCTCCTCTTACAATAATCTCTCCTTTTTCTCCTATTGGAAGCTCGATACCTTTGTCATCACAAATTTTAAGATCGAGATACTTTACTAGATGACCCGATGAGCCAAACTTGTGCTTTTTTAAAGAATTTGAACTGATAATAGGAGTTGCTTCAGATAAACCATAGCCTTGAAGCATTGGGATTCCAATTGCATAAAAGAACTGTTGTAGTTCAATATCAAGCAAAGCGCCACCACCTATAAAAAAATCAAGTTTGCCACCAAATCCCTCGCGAATTTTAGAAAAGAGTATTTTATCATAAAGCATAATAAGTGGCTTATACAGAATTGAAAGACCTTTGCCTTTATTCCAGCCATCTTTATTGTAACTGTATGATATTTTTAAAGCATGATTGAAGAGTTTTTCTGCTATTGGTCCTTTTGAGCGAATCCCATTTTCTATATTTTTTTTGAAGTTTTTAGCAAGAGCTGGTACACTAAGCATTAAATTTGGCTTAAACTCTTTAATGTTTATTGGGATGTTTTTAAGTGTATCTAAAGGTGTTTTCCCAGTTTGAATCGTTCCTATACTTGCACCCATTGCCATAAATGAGTAAATTCCTGCTACATGTCCAAAGCAATGATCAAGAGGAAGAATAATAAGGGTCTTATATCTCTCAGGGATATCCATCAGGGTAAGGGCTTGCTCTACGTTTGCAGTGTAATTTCTATGTGATAGAATTATCCCTTTTGGGTCGGCAGTAGTACCAGAAGTATAGCTTATATTGGCATAATCATTAGGTTTAACACTTTTGTAACTTTCAACAAGTCTTTGTTTATTGCTCATCAGAAACTCATCACCAATCTTAAATAAATCGCCTATAAATAAATCATTATCACCAAAGTTCTCCTTGAAATCAAGGTAAATTACTTTTTTAAGTAGAGGAAGTTTCTCCCGAATAGATTCAATTTTAGGTGATTGGTTCCCAGAAACAATTATAATTGTTGTTTCTGAATGGTCCAAGCGAAATTGTAAATCGGGACCCTCAAGTTTTATTGATAAGGGGATGTTTACAGATCCAGTATAAAGAATAGCAAGTTCACTTAGGACCCATAACTTTCTTCCTTCAGAAAGCAGGGCTATTTTATCATTCTTCTTAACGCCGATACTTATAAGACCTGCTGCAAGCCTATAAACCTCTTCTCTTGATTCTTTGTAAGATGTTGGCTTAAACTCCTCGTTCGTCTTTTCCCAAATAAATGGGTTGTCGGAAAAACGATTCACGCTCTCCTCAAATAAATCAATTATGGTCTTCATACATCAGATTAAATTTAGTTGTTGAACTCAGGAATAAATAAACGTAAAATTCAAATCTAAGAAAATACCTCGAAAAAACAACCTTTTTAATTAGTGAATAGATTCTCATTGTCTGATGAATTGTACATTTGCATGTCATTAATTGTTTTTGAATGTCAAGAGATAATTCGAATCAGATTTGTAATAATTGCCCACGCCAATGCAATGTTAGTAGAGGTGCAATGGAATTTGGGTTTTGCAATACTGATGATCAGCCTTTAATATCAAGCATTTTTTTGCATAGGGGTGAGGAACCCATTATTTCTGGAATAAAAGGGATTTGTAATGTGTTTTTTGCCCATTGTAACCTTCAATGTGTTTATTGTCAGAACTATCAGATAAGTTTAAATGATAGATTTGATATGAATTGGCGCATAAGCGTTGATGAAACAGTAGTGAAAATAGCTGAGCAATTAGACAAAGGTGTGAAATTACTTGGCTTTGTCTCCCCTTCTCATCAAACGAATCAAATGTTAAGAATTGTTGATGGATTATGGTCATTAGGCTATAAGCCTACTATAGTATACAATTCAAATGGTTATGATAGCGTTGAAACATTAAGAAAACTTGAAGGTGTTATTGATGTTTATTTGCCGGATTTTAAATATTTCAGCAATGATATTTCACATAAATACTCTGGAGTAACTGATTATTTCGATGTTGCCTCAGCTGCATTGAGAGAGATGTATAAACAAAAAGGATCTACCATGCTTTTAGATGATGATGGATTAGTTGAAAGTGGAATTATCGTTAGGCATCTGGTTTTGCCAGGCCTGGTTGATGAAAGTGTTAAAATTCTAGAGTATATAGCAGATGAGATATCACCATTTCTGCATATATCCCTTATGTCGCAATACTATCCCACCGATCATGTTTGTGGCGATAAAATTTTAAATCGCAAGGTTAGTGTTAGTGAGTATGCTAAGGTTGTAAAAAGGCTTGAAGAGTTAGGTTTTGATGGTTGGATTCAAGATATTGAAAGTTCCGAATTGTATAGGCCTGATTTTTATAGAGATACACCATTTTTGTAAAAACAATAAAGTATTGATATTCATTTGATTAAGTAATCTTCCTAAGATTATTTCCCTGGCTATATTAATAATTTGGGTCAATTATAGGGCTTTGTATACATTTTTTTGTAATTTGGTGTTTTCAAACACATACCTAAATCTATGAAAAGAATAATAGTTCCAATTCTGCTAATAACACTCTTAGTAAGCGGATGTAAATTCTTCCCTGGGAAGAAAGATGCCAAAAAGGTTGATACTTTAGCAGCTTGGCAACACAAACAAGATAGCATTGGTAATGTTCAAGCAGCTATAGCAGCTAAAGAGGCTGCAGCTCAAGATTCATTGAGGAAAGTTCAGGAAATGCTTGATAAATTTCATTTCAATGTTATAATTGGTAGCTTTAAAGTGCCTACCAACGCAGAAGGTTGGTTGCAAGAAGTTGTTAAAATGGGATATTCAAATGCAAAAATCATTGACTCTCCCAATGGATTTAAGCTGGTTTCAATTGGTGCTTTCGAAACATATAGCAAGGCGTTTGCTGAGATTGAGAAAATAAACGAAGGCAAAGAAGAGGTCGATAAGACTGAACTTTGGGTTTTTGACTCAAAATAATTATTTGAATATATAATTACGAAGCAATGGGTTTCCATTGCTTCTTTTTTTTGTTAAATGTTGATTGCTTAGGCAAACCTCATAGGAATAATCCCTTTTTTTGTTTTTATTTGCAACTTAACTTTTTGAAACAACAAATTACTTATAAAAGATAAACAATGGAACAAATTAGACAAACTTTACGCGATTCTAAAGCAGCAAGGTGGACTGCTCTTGCTGTTGTCGCTTTTACCATGCTTTGCGGTTACTATCTAACTGATGTTATGGCTCCTTTAAAGGGATTACTTGAAGGACAATTGCATTGGAATAGTTCAGAGTTTGGATTCTTTACAAGTGCATACGGTTGGTTTAATGTATTCCTGCTAATGCTGATTGTAGGTGGTATCATCCTTGATAAGATGGGGGTCCGTTTTACTGGCTTAATGGCAGCTTCCATAATGGTGGCAGGTACTGCAATTAAATATTGGGCAATATCAACACATATGCTTGATGGGCAAACATGGCATGTATTATTTTGGGATTTTAATGCTCAAGTTTTAATGGCAGGTATTGGCTTTGCTATTTTTGGAGTAGGTGTTGAGATAGCAGGTATTACAGTTTCAAAGATTATTGTTAAATGGTTTAAAGGGAAGGAACTTGCTTTGGCCATGGGATTGGAAATGGCCACAGCTCGTTTAGGTACTGCTTTAGCACTTTCAACATCTGTTCCTATTGCTAAAGTATTCAATAACGTTTCTGCACCAATTCTAGTTTGTCTTATAATGCTCTGTATTGGTCTAATTGCTTTCTTTATCTATACATTTATGGATAAAAAATTGGATGCATCACAGGCTGCTTTTGATAAAGCAAATAATACTGTTGATGAGGAAGAAGCATTTAGAATTTCTGATATTTGGAATATTGTTACGAATAAAGGATGGTGGTATTTAGCAATCTTATGTGTATTGTTTTATTCAGCTGTTTTTCCTTTCCTAAAGTATGCGACTGATTTAATGGTCCAAAAATTTCATATCAATGAAGATTGGGCAGGTATTATTCCTGCAATGCTTCCATTCGGAACTATTCTTCTTACTCCTCTTTTCGGTAATATGTATGATCGTAAAGGAAAAGGTGCTACTATTATGATTGTAGGAGCAATATTACTTATTGTTGTCCATATGTTCTTTACACTTCCATTCCTTAACCATTGGATTATTGCTATTTTACTTATTCTTGTTTTGGGAATTGGATTTTCATTGGTTCCATCAGCTATGTGGCCTTCAGTACCTAAAATTATCCCTGAAAAACAGTTGGGTACTGCTTATTCCCTAGTTTTTTGGGTTCAAAATTGGGGATTGATGGGTGTACCTGCTTTGATTGGTTGGGTTTTGAACAAATATTGTTTTATTGGCTACTTTGCAGTGATGGGTACAGGATTTATTACCACTCCTGGTGATCAAGTTACTCAAGTGGTTTGTTCTGATCAAAAGGTTTACGAAGTTACTTCAGTTGGTTCTATTAGTCGTAGGGATAACGATGTTAAGGTTTTGGAGTTTATTAAAGACGATAAAGGAACTATTACATCTGTGGTTACGGCTGCAAAGGACACAATAAATACAGAGTATATCACCAAGAGATCATTGAAAAAAGCAATTAAGAAAAGTGAAATAAAAGTTACTGAATATTCATTTACAGATAAAGGAAGAATTGAGAAATTTGTAACGAATAAAGGAGAGAGTGTTTCTAGATTTAACATTGTATTCTCATTCTATAATTACTTTATTCCAATGATGATTTTTACTGGACTTGGGTTGTTAGCCCTTCTTTTTGCGTTCCTACTTAAGGCAGAGGATAAGAAAAAAGGGTATGGCTTAGAATTACCTAACATGAAAAGTTAGATTTGCTATTATAGAAATAAAAAAAACGCCCTGATGAAGGGTGTTTTTTTTGCTCGTTGAATACTAACTTTGATAAATATAAGCTTTATCTCATTCCGAAAATGTTAAATATTTTATACTGTATGTAGTTTTAACGAAGATATTATTTGGAGAGTTATAAATTTTAAAGCAAAAAAGGCAGTTCCAGTAGAACTGCCTTTAAATTATTTGTCAAATCTTAAATTGTCTATTATAGTTTAATCTATTGAAATTTAATTAGTTTCTAATAATCGTTGCATCTCTTCCTGGGCCCACTGAAACGATGGTTATTGGTATTCCTGTTTCAGTTTCGATAAACTTAATGTATTCTATTAATGAAACGGGAAGTTCAGCTTCTTTCTTCATGTTGGTGATATCGGTTTTCCAGCCCTTAAATTCTTGATATATGGGTTCAATTGGGACATCGATTTCAAAAGGCATTGTATTGGTGATATTGCCATTTACTTTGTAAGCTGTAGCAATCTTGATGCTATCGAAGGTGTCCAAAACATCAGCTTTAGTCATAATAAGGGCAGTAACGCCATTGAGCATAATGGCATACTTTAAGGCTACTAGATCGAGCCATCCACATCTGCGAGGCCGACCAGTCGTTGCACCAAATTCAAAACCAATCTTCCGCATTTCCTCACCGGTAGGATTTTCTTGTTCGGTAGGAAATGGACCAGAACCAACTCTAGTGCAGTAAGCCTTAAAAATGCCTAGCACTTCGCCAATTCTTGATGGTGCAATCCCTAAACCTGTACAAGCTCCAGCACAAACTGTGTTCGAAGAGGTTACGTAGGGGTAAGAGCCAAAATCTATGTCAAGTAAAGAGCCTTGAGCTCCCTCGGCTAAGAAGCGCTTGCCGTTATTGAGTAGCTCATTTATGGCTACCTCTGAATCGATTAGTTCGAATTGTTTCATCACCTCGATGCCCTTGAACCAAGCATCTTCATGCTGTTCAATATTGCTATTGTAGTTGTATTGCTTGAGGATATCCTTATGCTTATTTTTTAAGCTATTATACCGTTCATGGAAATCAATTCTGATAGTATCTCCAACCCTAAGGCCATTTCTGCCTGTTTTATCCATATAGGTTGGACCTATTCCTTTTAGCGTAGAGCCAATTTTAGCTTTACCTTTGGATGCTTCAGATGCAGCATCTAGTTCACGGTGTGAAGGAAGAATCAGATGAGCTTTTTTTGAGATTTTAAGTGTTTTCTCAAGGTTAACCCCCATCTTCTTTAAAGCCTCTATTTCGGTTGCAAATGTTATGGGATCGATAACAACGCCATTCCCGATTATGTTAATTTTGTCACTATGAAAAACACCCGATGGGATTGTATGTAGTACGTGTTTTATATTATTAAACTCCAAGGAATGTCCTGCATTTGGACCGCCTTGAAATCTAGCTATTACATCGTAATTGGTGGTAAGTACATCCACAACTTTACCCTTGCCTTCATCGCCCCACTGAAGGCCTAATAATACATCTGCTTTCATTAAATTATTGTTTTGAAATGTTACTTAAGAGGTAATAAAACTTCCCTGATACGAGATGGTTTTTATGACCATTTAAAGGTACATTTTTTTTATTCTGCTGATAATTTAAGTTATCAACAGTTTGCTAAAGTGACTCATAAAAAAACCGATGAAGATTATTCATCGGTTTATATAGCTTAGGACTCTAATGGTATTAATTATTCAATTCAATTTCCTCAATGCAATCGGTGCAAGTACCATAAAAGTAGAGGGAGTGATGAGAAATCTTAAAGTTCATAGTTTTACCTGCTGTGTTTTTTATCTCCTGAACCCGTGGGTCACAGAATTCGATGACTTTTCCGCATCTAGTACAGATAAGGTGATCGTGTTGTTTGCATTCGTAGGCTTTCTCGAATTGAGCAATGTTTTTACCGAACTGATGCTTAACCACTAGCCCGCAATCGAGCAGCAGCTCGATGGTATTGTACAATGTTGCACGGCTAACCCTATACTTCTTATTCTTCATGTAGATGTATAGGGTTTCAATGTCGAAATGGCCTTCGTGAGTATAAATTTCTTCGAGAATGGAGAATCGCTCTGGTGTTTTCCGATGCCCTTTACGTTCAAGATAATCAATAAAAAGTTTTTTTACGGTATCTTTTGTGCTTATGCAGGTCATGGTGTCTTTTGTTTATTTAATTGTTTGCAGTTAATGTTTTTGTATTAAGCGTTTTTTGATGTTTGCTGCTATTTTAAAACAAGAATATGCTTAAAAGGTTTAATCATCAAATTTTTCAACTCTTTTAACCGAGTCAATTCCTTTTATTTTCATAACATTCATTACTAAATTATTAAGATCGCTAATATTATGAACGTATAGATCTATCATGCTTTCGAATATGCCATCGTGACTATCAATATGGAGTTTTCTAATATTCACTCTTAATTCATCAGAAATAACTTTTACAAGTTCACTTAAAATTCCAATTCGATCCATGCCGCGAACTTCAATGCGAGCAAGGAATGATAGCACTTTGTGAGTTGTCCATTTTGCTGAAACAATTTTGTCGCCGTGTTGCGACATCAATCTAATTGCTTCAACGCAGGTTGCTTTATGAATGATCACATTTTCTTCGGGGGTGATGAAGCCGATTACCTCATCTCCGGGTATTGGGTTGCAGCATTTAGCAACTATGTATGATGGTGAGTCTTCATCCTGAGTCTCTCTTAAAAGATATGGGGTTTTTTGGTCTATCTTGTGAGTGGTTTGTAAATCATCGTCATTATCAAAATCGTCATTATCTTCAATTGCTTTTTTTCGTAATGAGTTGCTTGCAAATTGTAATCCCCAGTATTTTATCCACTTACTCTTGGTGTTCTTTTTTAATATTTTTTTAAGATCTTCAAGTGATATCAGGTTTGAACCTACTTTGCTATACAGTTCATCTTTCGAAAGAACTTCATAAGCAGGAAGAATTTTTTTGAAAACGCGAGATGATGGGGTTACTCCAAGTTCAGCTAATTTTTTCTCAACCAGATTTCTTCCTTTTTCTATTCTATTTTTTGTTTCCGCTTTTAAGGCTGATTTTATTGCAAGTTTAGCTTTTGCCGAGATTACATAGTTTAACGATTCCCACGATGGTTTTTGAGTTGTGGCAGTTATAATCTCAATCTGATCACCACTATTGAGTGCATAGCTTAATGGTACTAACTTGTGGTTAACTTTTGCACCGATTGCTTTATTTCCAATTTCGGAATGGATTTCGTAGGCAAAGTCAAGAGTTGTTGCACCTTTTGGTAGCGTTTTGGTTTCCCCTTTGGGTGTAAATACAATAATTTCAGATGAGAAAAGGTTGAGTTTAAATTCGTCGAGGAAATCTAAGGCATTAGCCTGTGGGTTTTCAAGTATCTCTTTGATGCGCTTAACCCATTTATCGAGCTCGTTTTCTTGACTATTTGAATCGATTTCTTTGTACTTCCAATGAGCGGCAAAGCCTCTTTCGGCAATATCATCCATTCTTTGCGTGCGAATCTGAACTTCAATCCAATGTCCATTTGGACCCATAACAGTGCAGTGCAAAGCCTCATAACCATTGGCTTTTGGTGTGCTCACCCAATCGCGAATGCGATCAGGCTTTGGTTTGTATATATCTGTAATTAGCGAATAGATATGCCAGCATTGAGTTTTTTCCGGGATATGCGGATATGGTTTAAAAATAATGCGAATAGCAAGTAAATCATAGATATCTTCGAAGGTCACATTCTTTGATTGAATCTTCTTCCATATAGAGTAAATGGACTTTGGACGTCCGGTTATTTCAAAATCAATGCTATTCTCTTCGAGCTTCGTAATTATTGGTAGGGAAAAGTGATTGATGAGCTGAACTCTTTTCTTCTCGCTATCGGCAATTCGACTTTTAATCTCATCGAAAACTTGTGGAAATCTATATTTGAGGCTTAAATCCTCTAATTCCATCTTTATGGCATAGAGTCCAAGACGATGAGCGAGCGGAGCATATAGATAAATGGTTTCTCCAGCAATTTTCATTTGCTTATGAGGAGCAAGAGAATCTAGCGTGCGCATATTATGCAGCCTATCCGCTAGTTTTATGAGGATTACACGGATGTCATCGGTAAGTGTAAGCAGCATTTTTCGAAAATTCTCAGCCTGCAAGGAAGAGTTGGCATCAAAGACTCCTGAAATTTTTGTCAAACCATCAATAATTGATGCAATCTTTGGACCAAATATGCGTTCCATATCCTCCACGGTATAGTCCGTGTCCTCAACAACATCGTGGAGTAAAGCGCAGGCAATAGATTTAGCACCCAGACCAATTTCATGGGTAACTATTTTGGCTACAGCAATTGGATGGATGATATAAGGCTCACCAGATTTTCTTTTAACCCCTTTATGAGCCTCGTTGGCTAGGTTGAATGCTTTTTGGATAAGGGCTTTATCTTCGTCGGAATTACATCGAATACAATTCTTTAATAAATCCTCGTAGTTTTCTTGTATTATCTTTTTTTCTTCTTCCGATTGAAGGTTCATAAATAATCGATATGAAAAAATTTGATGAATGAGATACTTAAATGCTTGTTAATTAGTAAGCCTTTAAACTGTAAAAATAGTAAAAATAAGTTGGTAAGAGGTTACGATTAAGAAGATAAAGAATCAAGTTATGTTTACTATTTGTAAATTACAACAAAACTTCCCTCCTTGATTACATCGCGATTTCCTAACGTATGAACAACAAGTCTATATATATATGTTCCTTCTTTTGCTAATTCGCCACTTGAGAAGTAGCCATTCCACCCTTTGTTTTCCCCGTAGAATATTAAATTTCCCCATCGATTATAAACGCTAATGGAGTAGTCGGCTCTGAATGTGATGATTGGGACTAAAATATTACGCGAATTACCAAAGTTCGAGGTGTAATCGGTTGGTATAATTGCATCGGGCATTGTTACTCCAGGGATAATTTCGACACATTGAATTCTTGAGCGGCTAAACATTACCACTTTAAGTACAGTATCCGTTTCGGTAGCCTCTATTTGGTAGCAAAATTTAATTGAATAAGGATCGGTTTCACCTGCAAGGTCATTTACATCATCAATTAATTCTAATTTATCTGTTTCGGGTAAGAAAACCGGAGGTTCGGGTGCCGTTCTGAATGCATAACGAATGACCCTGTATTTGACGGAGTCTTTTTTATGTTCATTTATTGCAGTGTCAATATAGAGTTCGTCCCATTCAATTTTATTCTTCAGCCCTTTTCCTGCAAGTACATTAGGAGTTATAGCATTGGTGTGGTTTGAAACCTTCACAATTCTTAAGCAGGTGTTAAGCGCATCAATTTTGTAGAAGAATGGACGGGTTCGTGCAGCCCAATTGTCTACTGTATCAGCATAAAATGTTTTTGTTGGATCGCTGAAAGCATGAAGTATTTTTCTGCTAAAAATGCTTTTAATGGAATCGGGGTGTTCCCATCGGACAACTTGAAATTTTTTTAATCCAGTAGTTGGATCGATTTTAAAATAGATATTAATCCTTTTATCCTCAGCAATTATTGAATCGATTGACATGCTTGCAGGATGAATTGGCATCGTCGTTCTTTTGTAAAAAATATTAGATGTCGTAACAAATGGGGTTCCACCGGTGCCCGTAGTGTCCTTTGTTGCTTTAACATAAACGTAGTAATCACTGTTCTCAACTACATTTGTTATTGTTACTTCTGGATCATTCCCTGGCAAACTTGTAAGAAGGCTAAAACTTGCTAGGTTGGGACTATTGCTAGTATAAACATCGTATTTTTTAATTCTATTACCCCACCCTAGATAATTTGTTGTGTCCCAGCTTAACTTAAGCTGATTGTAGCAGCTGTCGTAGAATGATTTAATAAATATTGACGAATGATAGCTGGTATATTCACTAGCTCTAGTAGGTCCAAGCGATGCTAAGCAGTATGTCAATCTTTCAATATTACCGTCTGATAAGTTGTCGGTATAAGAAGTTATTCCTGGTCCAACCGTGTCTATTGGTACCCTTAAACCTGGTAGTGGATTTATGGCATTAACAATTCTTTTGTAAATTATATAACCTGTTGGATTAGGGTAAAGAGGGTCGAATACCGGAGGCGCCCAATAAATTGTAGGATGATGACCTGGGTTTAAGTCAATGGTTAAGTAAATGGAATCACTTAATGGTCGTTTAGGTTGCGTTTGTGATTTTGCAGGAATGCAGTAGCCTACAATGAGAATGATTATCAGCCAGCAATACCTATTCATAAAGACCTAGTTTAAGTTATTAATTGAACCTGCAACACACTCCGTTAAATCAGTGCTACGAAGATAGTCATTTGCGAGTTTTATTATTTGATTTGGAGTAATGGTTTTTATGGTCTTAATTGTTTTTTCAAAAAAAACATAGTCTAAGTCGTTGTACTCAAATAGACTGGTTATGCTATCAGCGATTGCAAATGCACCATCGAATGAGCGAAGGAGCTCTCCCAATAAATAGTTCTTAACCAGGTCGAGTTCAGCTTCGCTTACCGGCTCATTCTTTAAACGATCAATTTCGGTATATATTTCTTTAAGTGCGAGTAGGGTAAATTCTGAGCCAACCTCGGTTCCGATTACGAAAACGCATAATTCTCGTAGGTTTAGTATTGATGATGATATTCCATAGGTGTAACCTTTATCTTCTCTAATATTTTTCATCAACCTTGAGCCAAAGTAGCCTCCAAGAATTGTGTTCAGTACAACTAATCCGCAATAATCGGGGTGTTTTCTATCAACTAGCTGCCTACCAATTCTGATGGCCGATTGAACGGCATCAGCCTTATTTGAGAAATATTTCTTTTGAACGGGTGTGTTAATTGTTGGAAAGTCAACAAGGACTGTTGATTTATCACCCCAACTCGTTTCTCCAAAACGCTTGATCACAGTATTCAATTCACTATCTCCAATTTTCCCCGAAAGCACTATTGTGCATCGGTTTGATGTGATGAATCTTTGATGAAAATCAACAAGATGGGTTCTTTGTAGTTCCAGATAATCCTGAGGTTCGGCGTAAACTCCATAAGGATGAGAGTTTCCGAAAAGACCTTTAAAAAAATCTTGCCTTGCAAGGGTTGAAACTTTTTCGAGCTCAACTACTAACGATTGCTTTCCTTTAATTCTGTATGTTTCTAGCTCTTTTTCTGGAAATACGGGATGTTTAATTACTTGTTCAAGAATCTCAAGGGATTGCTCAAGGTATTTATTGAGCGAAAGAAGCGTAATTTTACCAAAATCTCTATCAGTTGCATGCTCACAAAAGCTACCATAGAAGTCAAACTTTTCAGCAATTTGATGCGAGGTGAGATTTGAAGTCCCCTCAGTTAACAGCGCAAAAGTTGCTCTTGATTCAATCCTTTTTTGTTGGTAACGAGAACCGGCAAAGAAATTAAAATCAAGCCTGCATACATCCTCGGAGCCTGCATTAATAACCAGTAATCGTATTCCGTTTGGCAGAGTAATCTCATCAGCCTTGGTTATATTGATTTTGTTTGGTATTTGCCTTGATGGTGGCGATTTTCTATTCAGCATCTTATTGGGTTTGAAAATCTATTCTTCTATTGGATTACCGTTGCTCTTTGCTTTATAGTAAAGGGTTGAACAATTGGACTCATTAAAAATATTTAAGGCAACCTCCTTTACTTTCTCGGCAGTAACCTCACGATAGCGCTCAACCTCAAGGTTAATGTCATTGGCATTGCCTAAAAGTTCGTAAAATGCAAGATTCATGGCTTTGTCGAGCGGGTTGGCTTCGCCAAACTTAAAATTTGATTCAAATTTGTTTTTCACCTTTTCGAGCTCATAGCCATCAACGGATTTGTTTTTGATCGTTTCGAGTTCATCATTAATTGCTCTTTCAGCAACTTCAAAAGATGTGTTTTTAAAAAGCCGACCCGTAATTACAAATAAACCTTCCTCTATGTCGCCTGTAATGTATGCGTTGATATCGCTGAATAGGTTGTTTTCCTTTACAAGTTTTTGGTAAAGCCTTGATGATTTTCCGTTGGAAAGTAAATCGGAGATAAGATCTGCTGCTTGAAAATCAGGGTGATTACGACTACTCATGTGATAAGCCTTATATATGGAATCGAATGGAACAACCCTTTCAATCTCAAGTTTTCTTGACTCCGTTTGCTTGGGTTCTTTGCCTAAGTTTCGAGGAGAAAGGATGCGTTTTTCAATTTCACCAAACCACTTACTCGTTAAATCAAAGATTTCTTTTGTGTTCACAGGACCTGCAACGCTAAGTATCGCGTTATTCGGTGCGTAATGCTTGTAAAAAAACTCTTTTACATCGGTAAGAGTTACATTTTTAATATGATCAATATTTTTTCCGATTGTTGGCCAGCCGTAAGGGTGAATTTTGTATGCCAACGGTCTAATTAGTAACCAAATATCACCGTAAGGTTGATTTAGATAGCGTTGGTTGAATTCTTCAATAACAACATTTCGTTGAACATCTAGACTCTTCTTAGAGAATGCAAGCTTTAACATTCTGTCGCTTTCAAGCCAAAAAGCCGTTTCGAGATTTTCTTTGGGTATGGTTATGTAGTAGTTTGTGAAGTCGTTATTTGTAAATGCATTATTTTCGCCACCCGTTCGTTCTAAATGTTCGTCGAATACTGGAATATTTGCTGAGCCGCCAAACATTAGGTGTTCAAATAGATGAGCAAAACCTGTACGGTTTGGGTCTTCATCCTTTGAGCCAACATTATATAATAAATTGAACGATACAATAGGAGTGCTATTGTCGTTATGGACAATTACTTTTAACCCATTATCTAAGCAAAACTTTTCAACTTCAATCATTCTGAGAGATTGCTATTTTTATATTGTAAATAAAAGAGATTGAAAAACTAATTAAACTGCAAAAACAATAACGAATTGAATTAAAAAAGAGAACAGAAGTGTAAAAAAAATGCAGCTTCAAAAAAAATATTAATAGTTCAAATATAGATGTTTTGGGATATTTTCAAAATAATAATGAATAAATTATAAGAATTCTTTTTAATTATAGTTTTTTGAATAGAACCTAGGTTTGAATTATATTGTAGGTACATTTGTAACTGTAAATTGCTTTTCATGAAATATTTTCAAAAGGTATTTTCTTTTTTACTTGTTAGTAGTCGTAAAATCCCTCAGCAACGCTTAATCCTGATATTAAGTTTTGTTGTTGGAATCCTAAGCGGTCTTGCTGCAGTTATACTTAAAAATACAGTTCATTTCCTACATGGTTTTATACAAGAAATTGTAAGTAAAGGCTCTTTTAATTTATTGTATTTGGCCTTACCTGGCATGGGGATAATCATTACAATGCTTTATGTCCGCTATTTTGTTAAGGATAATATTGGTCATGGGATATCTAAAATTTTATTTTCAATTTCAAAGAAAGGGAGTAAAATTAAGCGGCATAATACCTACAGTTCAATGGTCGCAAGTACTATTACCATTGGATTTGGGGGTTCTGTTGGGGCTGAAGCCCCAATTGTTCTTACGGGTTCAGCAATCGGTTCCAATGTAGGGCAATTCTTTAGGTTGAACTATCGTACTTTAACATTACTCATAGGTTGTGGCGCTGCTGGAGCAATTGCATCGATTTTTAAAGCCCCTTTGGCAGGGTTGGTTTTTACATTAGAAGTTTTATTGCTCGATCTTACGATGAGTTCAATAGTACCTCTGTTAATATCTGCTGTTTCGGCAGCATCAGTATCCTATTTTATTTTAGGAAAAGGTGTTGTATTCGATTATCAGGTAACGCATCCATTCTATCTTCATAATATTGTTTGGTATATCTTCCTCGGGGTTTTTTGTGGTTTTGTGTCGGTTTATTTCACTCGTATGTCGATGAAAGTCGAAGGACGATACGCAAAGATTACCAATCCCTATAAAAAATGGATAATTGGTAGTTTGATGCTTGGTACGCTAATTTTTGTTTTTCCACCGCTATACGGTGAGGGGTATGATACAATTCAGCTACTTCTTGATGGTCGTTCGGCTGAACTATTTAGAAATAGCCCTTTTGCTGCATTCCAAAACGAATATTGGCTACTTCTAGTAGCGCTAATTGTACTACTTGCAACGAAGGTAATTGCTACTGCGTCAACAACTGGTGCTGGTGGAATAGGAGGAACCTTTGCACCTACGCTATTTATGGGTGGAGTGGCTGGCTATTTTGTTGCCAAAATAATAAACCAATTTGTTTTCTTTCAGGTATCGGAGAGCAATTTTGTACTCGTTGGGATGGCTGGGATGATGGCAGGAGTTATGCATGCCCCGCTTACCGCAATCTTTTTAATTGCAGAGATTACGGGTGGTTATGCCCTTTTTATTCCATTAATGATTACAGCTACAATATCTTTTATTACGATACTTTACTTTGAACCGCACTCAATATATACAAAACAGCTTGCTGCTCGAGGCGAATTATTAACACATCATAAGGATAAGGCAGTTTTAACACTTCTTCAATTAGATAGCCTTATCGAGAAAGATTTCGTGAAGATAAACCTTAACGATACTCTTGGTTGCTTAATAAAAGTTATTAGCCAATCAAAACGAAATATTTTCCCAGTGGTTGATGATAACGAAAAATTTATGGGGATTGTTCTCCTCGATGAGATTAGAGATATTATGTTTAATGCTGATTTATACGAAAGCACATTCGTAAGAGATTATATTTCATTTCCGCCTGGTTTTATTAATATAAATGATTCGATGAATGTGGTGATGAGGAAGTTTGAGGATACAGATTCGTGGAATCTTCCTGTGTTGGATAATGATGAGTATGTCGGTTTTGTTTCCAAATCGAAGATTTTTTCTGCGTACAGGAATGTTCTAGTTCAATTCTCAGAGTAGTAAATATTTCAATTCAAAATATCTTTTTTCCAATTCAAAAGTTATACTTTTGCGTCAAAATTCAACAAAACAAATCTATGATACGAGATACACAAATATTTGATCTGATTGAGAAGGAAAATCAACGTCAGATGCACGGTATAGAGTTAATTGCCTCTGAGAATTTTGTTAGCCCTCAGGTGCTTGAAGCAATGGGTTCCGTCTTAACCAATAAATACGCCGAGGGTTATCCTGGAGCAAGATACTATGGAGGTTGTGAGATTGTTGATCAAACCGAGCAGATTGCCATTGATAGATTAAAGGAACTTTTTGGAGCTGAGTATGCAAACGTTCAGCCACACTCTGGTGCTCAGGCTAATATGGCTGTTTTTCTTGCAGTTCTAAAGCCTGGGGATACATTCTTAGGCCTTGATTTATCGCACGGAGGTCACCTATCGCATGGCTCTCCTGTTAACTTTTCAGGATTATGGTTTAAAGCTGTTTCCTATGGAGTGAAGGAGGAGACTGGTCAGGTTGATTACGACATGATGGAGAGAATGGCCATTGAGCATAAACCAAAACTATTGGTTGGTGGTGCTTCGGCTTATTCAAGGGAGTGGGATTATAAGCGCATGCGAGAGATTGCTGATAAAGTTGGTGCTTTATTAATGGTTGATATGGCACATCCTGCTGGTCTTATTGCAGCAGGGTTACTTGAAAATCCTGTTAAATATGCTCATATTGTAACATCTACAACACATAAAACACTTCGTGGTCCACGGGGTGGTATTATATTAATGGGTAAAGATTTTGCTAACCCATGGGGCTTAACAACACCAAAAGGTGAAGTTAAGTTGATGTCTCAGATTATCAATAGTAGCGTTTTTCCTGGTATACAAGGTGGTCCACTTGAGCATGTAATTGCATCAAAAGCAGTATCGTTTGGTGAGGCGTTAAGACCTGATTATAAAGCGTATCAAGCGCAGGTTAAGAAGAATGCTTCAGCTTTGGCAAAGGCATTCACTGCAAAAGGTTACAAGGTTGTTTCAGGCGGTACTGATAATCACTTAATGTTAATTGATTTACGAACAAAATTCCCTGAATTAACTGGTAAAAAAGCTGAGAATACTCTCGTAAAGGCTGATATTACCATTAATAAAAATATGGTTCCTTTCGATAGCCGTTCGCCTTTCCAAACATCGGGTATTCGAATTGGCTCACCTGCCATCACAACCCGTGGTTTGAAGGAGAACCATATGGCTGCCATTGTTGATTTGATTGATAGAGTGTTATCAAATACTGAAGATGAAAAGGTAATCGGTGAGGTTAGAACAGATGTAAATAAGCTGATGAAAGATTTCCCTTTATATGCTTGGTAGCAAGTGATTATAAGATAAAAAAACCTCGCAACTGCGAGGTTTTTTTATGCGCTGTAGTTTTGTTGATACGAACACAACATCCGTAGATTAAGTGTTATGTGCTTGAACCTCTAATTATTTTTTCTAAATTTGTAAATGTGCTTTGTTGATTTCTAATTCTTTATGCATGAAAAACTTCTATATCGATCTTAATGAGTATTCGAGTAAGAAACCTCGAGTTATTAAGCAATTGATTTTTGGTGCTATTATTTGTATGATTCTTACATTGGCTTCATTATCAGTTTCTTTTAGGATGAAAAGTCCAATAGAGTGGTTTTTTCTTATTACAATACTATACTTTTGTTTATATATTTATTTTGCTTGGTTAACTTTTAAGACTAAACTATATGTCAAGGCCGATGAGAATGGCATAGAGTTTAAGTTTGGAATTCGTTCTAAAACTGCTAACTATATAAATTGGGATTTAATAAAGAGAGTAGGAATTGGTTATGCCTATATATCTTTCTTCAAGAAATCGGGTAAACGAAGAAGAATTCAACTTGGTTGGCTGCCCTATAGTCAAGTTGTTGAGATTAAAGATAAAGTTGCTGAACTATGTAAGCACAAAGGAGTATCCTATGAGTTTGTTGATTTTATTAGATATTCCAAAAGTAAAGAGAAGAAATAAAGAGAATGGAATTTTATTTATATCTCCTAGTTATAATTGTAGGGTTTGTTTCCGGTTTTATAAATACTCTTGCAGGTAGTGGTTCTCTGCTCACCCTTCCTGTACTTATATTTATGGGCCTTCCTGTTAATGTTGCCAATGGAACAAATCGAATTGCAATTCTAATGCAGAGTATTGTCGGGGTCGGTGGGTTTAAGCAGAAAAAAGTATTTGAATGGAAGGAGGGATTTTGGCTCACTATTCCTTCAATTATTGGAGCGTTCATAGGTTCCAGCATGGCAGTTAACCTCGATGCTCAATTAATGAATAGGATAATTGGAGCATTGCTAATCGTAATGTTTTTTGTTATTCTATTTAAGCCCGAAAAGTGGATAAATGAGCATGCCGGAAAAGTTAAATCAAAGCCCAGCTTCATAAGTTTTGTGGCATTCCTTGCAATTGGTTTTTATGGTGGTTTTATTCAGGCTGGAGTTGGTTTCTTTTTACTTTCAGGCTTGGTACTTGGAGCAGGTTTTGATCTATTAAAAGCTAATGCAATAAAGGTGTTTATTGTATTAGCATATACAACTGTTGCATTGGGTGTGTTTATTTACAATAAACAGGTAAATTATCTTTTGGGTTTTATTCTTGGATTTGGTAGTATGTTCGGAGCATGGGTTGCAACCCTTGTTGCCGTCAAGTGGGGCGTGAACTTTATAAGATGGTTTTTACTTGTTACTGTATTAACTTTTGCGATTAAGATGCTGTTTTTTTGATTTTAATAGGCATGTTAATTTGTTATTCAGTTAAAAATTTAACGATGTAATAATACTTAATAGTCAAATCCCCTTACTGATACTTAAACACATAAGTAATCGTTCCTGTTTGAAAGGCTGGAGCATTTGGGCTTACATCAAATTTTGCTGTAAGGGCTGCTTTTACAGCGGCTTTTTGTAAATCCTCGTCAAGCGTTGTTGTGCCCTTTGCGCCTGGTATAGCCTTGGTGACATTTCCTTGCTTATCAACAGTAACAGTAACAACAACAATGCCCTGTTTTTGCTTTAAATAGTCTGGTTTTGGGAGCGATAATGATTTTCGTCCACCAAGGTTAAAACTGATTCCTTTGCCTTTCCCTTCGCCTTCGCCTGTTCCATTTCCACCGGTAGCACCACCAGTTCGATTATCGGAGTCGGGTGAACCTTCGAGGGAACCTTGGTTACCTTCTTTCCCAGTTATTCCTTCGCCTGAAGTTCCTGCATCGGTTGCTTTTCCTGGGAATAGAGCCTTTTTATTAACAACAGGTTGTTTAATTTCTTCAATTGGTTTCGAGGTTTCAGTTACTTTTGTGTCTTGAATTTCCTTCTTAACCGTAACCTCTTTTTTTACCTTTGTTTCCTCATTTATAGGTGTTACTTTCTTTTTAATCTCTTTATCCTTAGTCTTCTTTTTAACTTCAATTGCAGGTGCATCCTCAAAATCTTGGGTTAAAATCTTTTTATCTTCCGCTTTCTGAATTTTTGTTTCTGAGGGTAACGATATAACAACGGCATTTTCATAGTTAATCATTGGTTCGGAACTTCCAAAACCATCTTGGCTATTGCCAAAGTTTATTAAAAGGCCTTCGTTTTCTAACTCGGGCAACGACGCCGAAAGGTTAATAAGAAGGAGTAAAGCTATAGCAATGGTATGAACTAAAAAAGTTCCAATAAACCCTTGAGCGCTATTTGTTTTTTCAAACATATTCTATGCTTCGATTATTACGTCCGAAATTTACTAAAAAACGTTTATTCGATGGTACTTATTATAGGCCTATTATGTTAATTAATAAATTTTGACTGTTTTGATGATGTTTTTGCCCATTTACAGAGTGCCTTCTGTTTGTTATTTTAGATTGAGAAAGGGTATTGAATCGGTTTTTATTGTTTTTGTTGAATCGTTTGAATCAATTGGTATGGGAGTTTCTTTCAATGGAACCACAACAGGTTCTTGTTTAAATGTGTGTTTTATTCGATAAATTAAATCTTTAAAATTGTTGAAATCCTCCCTATATACTATACCTGCGCCAGTGGTGATTGTTTGCGTTGAAGTTGTAGTAAGCATCTCATCATTGGATCGGGCAAAGCCTTTAAACCTCAATTTTCCCGATTTATTCAGCTTTAATTCAAAGTTAAAGTCGCCTGCAATAGAACTTGTATTGCTGCGTGGGCCATAGTTTACGTTACCATTTATTGTAACCCTGTCGTCTAAAAGCTGTGTTGATACAGCAAGTTCGTACTGTTCAGAGCTAAGGTTATTCGTACTTGATCCCGGGCGATAGTTAAAACCGAATTCAAAATTCTTACTCAATTGCGAAACCCAGTTGCTTAGCTGGTTCGATAGCAGCTCGCTTAACGAATTGTTTAAACCATCTGTTAATCCAATATTGCTTGTAGCAGGTAAATCATTCTGCTTTTTCTGATCATTGTTTGGTGGAAGGAAGCTATTGATAACTAGTAGCGATAGAAATTGTTTATTAATATTATCCTCAGTATTAAGGGCACTTTCAATAAGCGTTTTTGTTTCGCTTTCGATATTGGGAACATCAATACTAAACTTAATTCCAGGTGCCATAAGCTTTTGTGTAAGCTGAATTTGGCAGTTAACGGGTACGCGATTATCGTATTTACCTGAATAGTCATAAAGGAGATCCTTTAATGGGGTTCTGACACCATAAATAGCCTTGATATTCATTGTTGCATCAGTTGGATCTCCATCCCAAGAAAGGCTACTGCCTCTATCAATTTTAAATTTTTTATTTATTACTCCTTGTAGTGTGAATAAATAATCCCCCTTTTCAATAAGGTAATCGCCATATATCTTAAACAAGTCCTTACCGGGATTTACGTCCATTTTAAGATTTCCAGATCCGCGTGCTTTAATAATGTCGCCTAATTTTTTATCGATAATGATTTGCATCTCAGCCTCTGGTGTTACCTGGATGTCGAAGGATAGGTTAATATTGGTGGTGCTTTCCTCTTTCTTAATAGGAGCCTCTTCATCGATAAATATTTCATCGGAGTTTTTACTCGTAAATGTTATAAAGTTATTCTTAGCAACTTCTCCACTATTCGATAATGGTAAAAAAAGAATTGTATTATTGTCTGTTCGCACAGCAATATTCATATTTATATCATCTGGTTTTCCGGTAATCGAAACTAAACCAGTGGTATAAACGGTTCCGTAAAAAAGTTCATTATCTCGTTCTGTTGTATTGATGCACTGAAAGTTCGATGGGCTAACGTTAAGGTTAAGGTTAAAGTCGCCGAAATAGCCGGTGTTAATGCTACCGTTAACTTTTGCAACATGTTGTTTTGAATCGAGAACTTTAAAGTTTTTGAAAATAATATTGCTATTGTCAAGTACTATTCGGTCGTTAATGGTATAAGGTGCTTTCATAAAATCAAGGGTTAGTGCACCTTTATCGATATTTAATGCTCCGTTTAATAGAGGTTTCTTTAATGTCCCTTTCAATTTTAGATTTCCATTAATTGATCCCGCTAAATCGGATACTACTCCAGTAAGAATTGGGCTAAAATGCTCAAGTAAGATGCGATTGATATTTATTTCAATATCTAACTTATTTGTCTCGGTATATATATTTCCCTTTGTTTCAAAGGTCAAGGTATCGTTTTTGATATTATTTAAATTAATTGATAGCTTCTTTTCGGCATTAAACCATTCACTGTTAAACTTTACATTACCAATTGCTCGTTTGTTTATAATCAGCTTATTAATTCCTATATCAGCAAATAGGGTAGGGTTGGAGTAGATATTTGTCACTTTTGCAAAGCCATCTATTCGCCCGCCGAGTTCATATCCAATGCTTTTAAGGTAAAAGTTGAGATTTGAAATATCGATATTATCTAGGTTAACCTGTATGGAGTCCGTTGGATTGTTGGAGATATTACCTGTTACCGATAACGATTGGTTTTGGTTATGGATATTGAACAGATTTACAGCAATGATTGATGAGTCAAAGGTTACCGAACTCGGAGAGATTGTCCAGATTGAATCGTTAATAATAAATTCAGATTTTATGAAATCAATTTTTGCAGTTGAACTATTATTTAAAGATGATGGATTGAAATCGGCCAAGGCGTGGATTGAACCCTTGTTAATAGGAATCTGCTTATTATCCCATCCAAATGTTAGGTCGAGCTTATTATGCTCAGCTGAAGTAGAAAGAATGATGTTTCGGATCATTGAACCACCAAAGGATAATAGTGGTGTTGAAACGCTTGCTTCAAAAATACTATCCTTGGTTTGCCCGTCAATCAATATATCCTTAAAGGTGTTTGATCCAATTGTTAATTCGGGAACTTTTACTTTTAACGTGAGCGTGTTTAAGTCAGGATTAAATATACCAAAAACGCTTGTATTTTCAGCTATTTTGACGGTAGGGAAAAGTACATCGGTTAGTTTTTTTGTCTTTTTAAGCCTTAGTTTAATAATGTAGTCGTTGAATTCAGGATTTTCAACTTTGTTTATCATAGCGATGGGCGTTTCCTGATTTTTCTCTAATGCAGGAACATATTTATACAGGAGTTTTTCTAAATTCTTAAATATGTTTGAATAGTTGTACTTGCTTCTAAGTTCGCCCTCAGCAAACTCCGATTGGAGAGTTACCAATTTACTGTCATTATTATTATCTGCGTTAATCGTTATATCGGATAGTTTAAATTCTCCGTTCTGATTCTTGTATGAAGAGTTAATAACTTTAATCTCTCCCTTGCTATTATCAAGATTATTTCCTGATATTTTGGCTGTAAATAGGAATGAAGCCTGTGAAATCGAGTCGGTTGAATTTAGATTTAGTTTTACGAGGTCGATTTTTGGAACAAATGCAGAGAAATCAAAAACAGGGATTGAATCCGAAAAATCCACCTTTCCTAAAAAGTTCAATTTACAGTTTGGGTCATTGAGGGCAACAGAACCAACATAAGTTCTATTGGTTACAGTGCCATTTATTTTGATGTTTGAATAGTTATAATTATTCGCTTCGAACTGGCTAACTGTAGCATCGGTAAAGGCTTGTAGATTGGCATTTTTGTCGGATGTGCCTTTTACCATTGCATTTAGACTAATCCTGCCAATTGTACTTGTTCCCAATAGCTTTCCTAAATCAAGATTACTGGTCGAAACATTCCCATTAAATTCTGTATTTTGGGTTGTATCCGGCTTAATGGATAGGTCGAGCGATAGTTTTCCAATAGCAGTAGATACTGATCCAAAAGCAACGAAATCATTGATAAAACCAGTAAAATTTCCTTTGTAGGTTATCTTTTTAAGTTCATTTAGTTCTAACGGTAATTCGATAATAGGTTTGTTTGAGTCTGCAAATTTGAACTTTTCTATATCATTTGACGATGTAGAGAACTCTTTGAAATCGATTATCATCATTGTACGCTCAATATCCGGAAGTCCCGAAACATGAAAGTTGGTTGCTATTTTGGTTTGCGTACCGCTAGTTATTAAAAGATTTTTGGCTCGCAAATCGCTTATCGTTCCTTTAACCTTGCCATTTATTACCGCTTCAATATCAAGATTTGCTAAATCTGGGACAATGTATCCAATAGTTTGAGATTTTATTAAGGAGTTCTCAAATTGCATATCTAATTTGACTTCTTGAACGAAATTGCTCATTTTTTCAATCCCATCAAAGGACATATGCAGATAGGGCATCTGAATATTTGAACCATTTGCTTTTATTCGAAGTTTATCGAAGTTTAGATGTTTACTACACATGCTAAATTCGACGCGAATCTTTTCAGCATTAAAGCCACTTTTCTCAATAAAGTTGAGGTCGTTAACGATTACTGAGATAGTATCTCGATGAAGCCCAAAATCTCTGGCATCTAAATTTAAATGCCTAAGATCAATGTCTTCAAAATTTATCCCTTTATCCTGCTTTGTTGGATTATATGAATTTAGCCTAAATCGGCTGTTCTCAATCTTAATATTTTTAAACTCTAGCGCAAATGGCTTACTTGAAGGGGGTGAAATAATAGTATCAGGTGGGAAAAACTTATTGAGAAGGTTTTCAATATTTAAACTTCCCGTTGAATCGATACCGAAATTGATATAAGCATCGGTTAAGTTTAACCTTTTAAATTTAAGAACATTGGCATTGGTGTTAAACCATAATATCGAGACACTAATTGTTTTTGCAGCAATAAGCGTATCTTTATTTAGGTCTTCAATATAAACATCTCGAAGTAGAATTCGATTAAATGGTTGAATGTCTATTCTTCGAATCGATATATTCGCATTGAATTTTTCTTTAATGTAGGAAGTTGCTTTAGTAATTAGTATCGTCTGTACCTGGCTGTTTTGCAATGAAAGCCAGGATAAAATGATTAAGGCGAGAATAACGACAATTCCCCAAACGAATATTTTAACTAATTTTTTGATACTTTTGCTTCGATTTAGAAAATGGTTATATCATAAACAATGCCCAAAAAGTACCGAAAAGTACAAAAAAAAGTAGCGCTAACATCAGTAAAATGCTTGTATTGTTAAATTCTTTTGTCAGGTAAAAAAAATAATTGATGAGTATAGTAATTCTTGGGATTGAGTCATCGTGCGATGATACCTCTGCAGCAGTAATTCGAGATGGAAATTTACTTTCGAATCTGATTAGCAATCAGGATGTTCATAGAGTTTATGGAGGTGTAGTTCCTGAACTTGCATCGCGGGCTCATCAGGCGAATATTATACCTGTTGTTGATAGAGCCTTAAAACTTGCTAACATAAAGATAAGCGAGGTGAATGCGGTTGCTTTTACAAGAGGTCCTGGGTTACTTGGCTCATTGCTTGTAGGTTCATCCTTTGCGAAAGGGTTTGCGCTTGCTCAAGGTATTCCACTAATAGGTGTTAACCATTTACAAGGTCATATATTAGCTCATTTTGTAAAGGATAAAGGAATTGAGAAGCACCCTAATTTTCCATTCCTCTGCTTGCTTGTTTCAGGAGGACACACTCAACTTGTTGTCATTCGTGATTATCTTGATATGGAGATAATAGGTCAAACTATTGATGATGCCGCAGGTGAGGCTTTTGATAAATGTGCTAAAGTGATGGGATTGTCCTATCCTGGTGGCCCTGTAATTGATAAGTTAGCAGCCCTTGGTAATCCTCATGCATTTAAATTTGCAAAGCCTTTGCAAAAAGGGCTCGATTTTAGTTTTAGCGGATTAAAAACATCGTTCCTCTACTTCCTGCGCGACAGGTTGAATGAGAACCCTAATTTTATTGAGCAGAATAAGGAGGATTTATGTGCTTCGCTGCAGTTTACCATCATTTCAATACTTCTCGAAAAGATTGAAAAAGCAGCAAAAGCAACAAATATTTCTGAAATTGCAATAGCAGGAGGGGTGTCGGCAAATTCCGGATTGCGTGGAGCGCTTACACAACTTGGGGAAAAAAATGGATGGAATGTTTACATTCCTGAGTTTAGATTTACCACCGATAATGCCGCTATGATTGCAATTGCAGGATACTTTAAATATCTTAAAGGAGAGTTCTCGAGTCACGACGTAATCCCTTTGGCTCGATTTCCGCTTTAGTGCATTAAGTCTACTTTGCTTTCGCGGACTTGCAGTCCGTGACATTTAAGTTATAAACCTGTGCAAGCAGTTTAAGGAATAATAATTATTGAATCAACAGAGTAGATCAACGCTTTCTTTTCTTCATCAAGGGTTAAAAAATAGTAATAGTATTTTCCTGCCGATGTAGGTGTGATAACTATTGTTGAATCAAATGGTAATTCAACTGGATTACAGTTCTCTCCGCTATTTTCGTACACAGCAGTAGCAAAGGCCTTTTTTTTAAAGTTTGCAACTTCATTAACCCCAAATACAAGATTATGAGTACAACTACTTGTTAATGATGCATTCAACGTTAAGCCGAATGGAGTAGATACTTTTGATGTATCGGGTAGTTCCCAATTGGTCAAAGGAATAATAACAGGTGCGTTTGTATAACTACTCCCATCAAGTTTGCAACTTGTTATAATAAAAATCAGTAATAAGGAAATGAGTAGGTTAACAATCGGTTTTTTCATAATGTGTTTCTTAATAAATATAAAACATAACTTATTATCAATAAGTTGTAAGTAAATTATTTATATAAATTCAAAGGTAATAAAAGATTAATATTTCAAGTCTGGCATTAAAATCTTTGAATGATCTGAAAATTCAAACGGCTATAACGGGTCCTGTTTTCAAAAGTCTCTTCAAACTTTATAGAACTCGATAATTTCTTGTATATTCTCCACGAGATGCTAATGTCTGCTATATTTTGTTTTAATGAGGTTAGCGCTCCTCCAAAGTTGTAATCAACATACTGATAACCTAATTCCGAATAAAATTTTCCGTGAAAAAACTCACGCGACATATTCATATAATAAATTTTACCAGTCAAATAATCTGATTGTAACCACGTGGTAGCCAATGTGGTTGAGATGTTTAAGATTGGTATTCGGCTAAAAGTAACATAGCCATAAATATTTTTAGAGGCTTTTGAATTATTGCTTGGGAAACGATACCCAGTTCTAATTCCAAAGTAGATGTTTTTCAATGAATTATAGTTCGCCTGAAAACTCAACCCTTGCCTTGCTTGGGTTTCGATAAACTGGTTGATTAAATTCTTATAAGTTTCATAGTAAATTACACTTTTTCGAATATCATATGAGGTTGAAAATGATAATCGTTTCCAAACCCTATAGTTTAAAGACAAATAGGAGCTTGTAAGCGAGAAGGTATTTTGTGCTTTGTTATTTATGTTCTTGTATAGATCTATTTCAAATGAGCTGTAGAAATACAGATTTTTTATCAGTGAGTTACTGTGCTGAAAGTAAGCGAATCGCCTATCGGTTTTGGAGTTATTCATCTGGTTGACCAACGCAAATGTATTTTGCATTTCACCATTCGACATTTTAAAGCTATGAGCAATGTAAGCACCAAATTGAGGCAGCGTTAAATCGAAATTATAATCGATATAGTTGGGTCTTGAACCCAAAAAAGCACCTAGCGAAAACCGATTGATCTTGGTTTCAAATTGAACGCCATCTATTGCACCAATGCTGGATATTTTTGAATTAACCCTTCGGCCAAAGCTAAATTGGGTGTTCTTCGTTATATCGTATTTAACGTTGAGGCTATAGAATCTTAGGGCATGAAAAATATCCTTTTTAACCAAGTTCCATTCGTTTTGATTATATCTAAAAGAGGTATACGTTTCGAAAGACAATCTTGAATTGTTGATATTCAAAGCGTTTAACGTAAGATTGTATTGAAATCTGTTTGAGTTCGTTGTGTTAATGCTAGAGAAATTTGAATATGACGATGCTGAAATACTCCCATTAATCTTCTCTTTAAACTCACTTTGCTTTGTTTTTACATTCGAAACGCTATCCTTGGCTTCATGAGATGGAGGCAATTTATTATCTTTAATTACAGCGATCTTGTTCATAACTTTTGCTGTTTTATCTCTATGCTTAGCAACTATCTCCAATGCAAGATTTATATTAACTCCTGCAATGGATGAGCATACGCAAGATGTAGATGACATGTTGGTTACTATCAGCGCTGGTATTGACAAGTTTTCGCTTGTTACAAAAAGAGTATCTCCAATAGAGATGTTTTTAGTCGATTCAAATTTTACGTACACATTCTGCGAACTGACGTAACTTACTTTTCCAGTTGCTGTTTCGCCATTTTTTTGTGCGTTCGAATTCTCAGCAAAAATGATAATCAGAGATGCAAGGATTAAATACCTCATAGTAAAAAAAATTAATAACTATTTTTCAGAACTTCCCCTCGGATGACAATGCAAACATGCCGAGCTAGTGTAAGAATATCCACTTTCTCCATCGTGCTTACTATCCATTGACGCTTTATTGTGTTCGTGGCAATCGGTACAGCTAAAAATAGTGTAGTTGCTCGTATTGGAATGGCAATCAGTACAGTTAGCCCATCTTCCATTGTGTGCTCCTGAATAGATAGGAAAATATTGGCTGTCGTGTTGTTTATAAGCAGCAGGTTTCCAACCAACTTGAGTTGAATGACAATCGTTACATGTTGTAGGAAAGTTTAATGATTGATGATTTGGATTCGATGCTGTATTATAATCTGTTTGGTGGCAATCAACGCATGCTTTTGATAGATTTGAATAGTTTCCATTTGTATGACAGGTTTCACAGCTTGAAATTGCATGCCCCTGTGTAAGAGGGAAAAATTTATGGTTAAAACCTTCTCCTTTCCATTCTTTTGAATAGATATTATGGCACTCATCACATCGCTGCGAAAAACCAGATGATACGTGGTTTGGCTGGGTTGTGGCAGAGTAAATGGCACTATGACAGCTATAACAATCGGTTCCAATAGCCTCAAATCGTAGAAATGTTTCCGATTTATGGCATTTGTAACAATCAACGGTGGAATGGATTCCAACCAGAGGGAATCGGCTTTGCTGGTGGATTTTAGTAATGTTTTCGACTAGCCATGAGTTAGTTGAATGACAGCGATTACAATCGGGTCCTACGGATGATTCGTGTACATCTTTATGACATGATATACAATCCGTTTTCGCTTCAGAAAAAATCAACGTTGGATGACATCTTTTGCAATCTGCTTTGATGTGTTGCCCGAACAATGGCATTTTTGTTTTATCGTGATTAAAGGAATAAATCTCCTTATCAACATACCATCCTTTTGAACTATGGCATACATTACAGCTTATCTTAAAATCATCCCCATGTGGTGACGGAATAAACCAAGCAATCATAAGCACAGCTGCGCCGATGATTAAAAAAAGAGTTATTGTATTATTCTTTCTCATTTTGAAGAACCTCTAGGGTGGCAGCGTAAGCAGGCTGTACTGGAATAAGTGTAGCCACTTTCTCCGCTATGCTTCTGATCCATATCTGTTTTATTATGTTCATGGCAATTGGTACAGCTAAAAGCCTTATAATTACTTGTGTTTGAATGGCAATCGATACAGCTAGACCACTGCCCACGGTGACTTCCAGAATAAATTGGAAAAGATAACGCATCGTGAAGTTTATAGCTTGCAGGTTTCCATCCAGGTGTTGTTGTATGACATTCAGTACAAACGGTTGAGAAGTTTAAAGCGGAATGTATTGGATTACTAGTTGCATTGTAATTAGCTTGATGGCAAGTAATACAATCCTTTGCAACGTTTGTATAATTTCCATTCACATGACATTTTGCACAATCAGTTATTGCATGGCCCTGACTAAGCGGAAAACTTGAGTGATCAAAGGTAGCAGGTTTCCATCCAGGAGTAGTTGTATGGCAAGTACTACAGGTTGTCGGAAAATTAACGGCTTTATGATTGGGATTTATAGTTGAATTATAATCAGTTTGATGGCATGTAAAACAGTCAGTTGGAGTATTTGAATAATTACCGTTCACATGGCATTTTGCACAATCGGTAATTGCATGTCCTTGAGTAAGCGGGAAGTTAGTGTGATTAAAGGTAGCAGGTTTCCATCCAGGGGTAGTTGTATGGCAAGTACTACATGTTGTCGGGAAATTAACGGCTTTATGATTTGGGTTTGTAGTTGCATTATAATCTGTTTGATGGCATACGAAACAATCAGTAGGGGTATTCGAATAATTCCCATTTACATGGCATTTTGCACAATCGGTTAGAGCATGACCTTGAGTAAGGGGAAAATTAGAATGACTAAAAGAAGTTGGCTTCCAACCTGGTGATGTTGTATGACAAGAAATACAGTTTGTAGGGAAATTTGCCGATTGATGGTTCGGGTTTGTTGTTGCATTGTAATCAGTTTGATGACATGTAAAACAATCAGTTGGGATATTCGAATAATTCCCATTTACATGGCATTTTGCACAGTCAGTTAGAGCATGACCTTGTGTAAGCGGGAAATTAGAATGGTTAAAAGAAGTTGGCTTCCAACCTGGTGATATTGTATGACAAGAAATACAGGTTGTTGGAAAATTTGCGGCTAAGTGATTGGGATTTGAAGTTGTATTGTAGTCCGTTTGATGGCATGTAAAACATTCTGTAGGAATCTTTGTAAACTGTCCGTTTGTATGGCATTTTAAACACGCAACGCCTTCATGACCTTGCTTTAGAGGAAAGAAATTGTGATTAAAATTTGTGCCGCTCCAGTTCTTTGAATAAATACTATGACAATCATTACATTGTGTGGAAAATTCTGATGATTTATGGTTAGGCTGAGTTGTAGCAGCATACAAATCGCTATGGCAGCTAAAACAATCAGCTCCCAATACTTCAAATTTCAGAAATGTTTCAGACTTATGACATTGGTTACAATCAACCGTAGAGTGAACGCCAACTAAAGGGAAACGGCTTTGCTGATGAACTCTGGTTATGTCCTGTACTAACCAAGAATTATTGGTGTGGCATCGATTACACTCAGGTCCAACCGAGGATTCATGCACATCCTTATGGCAAGATACACATTCAGCCTTTGCTTCAGAGAAAACTAAAGTAGGATGACACAGCTTGCAATCGGTTTTTGTATGTTGCCCCAACAAGGGAAGTTTTGTTTTAGAATGATTAAAAGAATAGATATCCTTATCTAACTTCCATCCTTTTGGGCTGTGGCAAACATTACAGCTAATCTTAAAATCAGCACCATGAGGCGAGGGAATGAACCATGCAATCAGGAATACTGAAATGGCGATAATTATAAGTGACAGGATTCGCATTTGAATTCTTTTATTTTGTAAACAATAAATTTCTGATCCGTAGTCGGTTTATGACACTTAGTGCAAGCAACATTTTGATGCTCTCCATCAAGTTTGAATGCAGTTTTATTATGATCAAAACCTTTTGCATTCCAGCTCTCTGTGGTATGGCATTCGGTACAATTTGTGCTGCCATTTTTTTCAAATTGTCGAAAATGATGATCAGTATGACAACTACTACAGGTATTTGATAGTCCTGTGAATTTTTGAAGGTCATGTCCTTCTAATTTTTTTCCAAAGTGACATGATCTACAGGAAGTTGTTGAGTGAGCACCAGTTAGTTTAAAATTTGTTTGTGCATGATCGAAAGTTACGCTATTCCAGTTGTTTTCAGTATGGCATTTGGTGCAATTTTGATTAGGAAAATATTTCTCTGGTATATAGGATTGATGAATATTTGTGTGACAATCGGTGCACGTTTTTCCAATGCTTCTAAAATTCCATTTCTCTTCTTTTTTGTGACACTCAAAGCATGGAGTTGCTGCATGAGAACCTTGCAATTTAAATGCAGTTTGGTTGTGTTGAGCAATGGAATAACTGGCTTCTGTAAAACCTTTGGTCGAATGACAATCGGAGCAATTGGGCTGTAAACCTAATTTTGTAAATTGACCATTATGATAATCTGTATGACAATCGGTGCACGTTTTTCCAATCTCTCTAAAATTCCATTTTTCGGTTTTCTTGTGGCAGGCTGAACAAGTTGTGGTTTGATGTAATCCCTCTAGCTTAAAAGGGCCAAGATTGTGTTGCTCAATGGTGAAATTTGCCTCAGCAAATCCTTTAACCGTATGGCATTTTGCGCAATCGGGCGATACGCCTAATTGAGCAAATTGTCCGCTATGATAATCTGTATGGCAATCTATACATTGATTGTGCTTAATAGGATCGGTATATTTCGTTTTATGGCATGATTTACAGCTAACGCTAAGATGTTTTTCTTCCAATTTGAAATTGGTCTTACTATGATCAAAGCCACTTGTCCCTTTGATATCGTGAAAAGAAGATTCGGTATGGCATTGGCGACAGTTTTGTCCAAATTTATTATCATGAACATCTTTATGACAGCTAGTGCAATTGGTAAACTGAACCCCTTTGAAATTCTGAAAATTCTTGCCCTCTTTTGTCTCAATCTTATGGCATTTTGCACAATCGACAGTTTGATGTTTCCCTATTAGCGGGAATTTTGTAGTAGCATGGCTAAATTTTGAAGCAGGTTTAAAGGATTCATTGCCATGACAGTCAGCACAAGTGCTTGGAAGTGTTTTTTGGTGATAGTCAACATGGCACGATAAACATTGGGTATTTAATCCAAGAAAGGTAAATGACTTATTTTTAATCTTTTCGTTGGGAATGTTTTTTGCAGTATGACAATCGTTGCATTTCTTTGTGCTGTGCTTTCCTTCAAGCTTAAAGCCTGTTAGGTTATGCTGGAATTGCAGCTCATCGAAATGTACAATTTGAAAATTTTTACCATGATGGTCATTATGACAGCTAACACAATCCTTCCCTTTTACCTCAATTGATGAATGATATCCTTTTTGTTGGTTAATACGCTCTTTAACTTCGGAATGGCAAGCAAGGCATTTATCATTCGACACCTTTGAGCCTAAAACATGACATTGTGTGCAGTTTGTCATTCCTTCTAAATGGGAATGCACTTTCGATAATTCTCCTGGTGATATTTGTGCAAAACTGCTACTAAAGGAGATTACAAAAGATAAAAAAATCAAACTAAAAATATTTATTTTATTGGGCATGAAATATTTTTTTTAACAATTTAATGCTTCAATACAGCTTCTCCAAACTTCTTGGTAATTGTAATTCCAATTTTCTCCAAAAATTGGGTTGGTAATTCTCCTCCTGCAAAGATATAGACTAAATCATTCTCTAGTTTTATGCTTTCAGTTCCAGATGAAAGAGTAACATCATCTTTATCAATGGATAAAATGTTTGAACTTAGTCGCACATCGATGGTTTCATTTGCAATTGCAGTATTAATTTTCTGACTATTAACAGGCTTTAGGCGGCTAAATGCTTCACTTCGGTATGATAAAGTTACCTTGTTTTTATCTGCAAGTAGTAATGCTGATTCAATTGCTGAATCGCCGCCACCTACTACCATAATGTTTTTCCCTTCAATAATTTCGGGTTCTAATAAACGATAAGCAACCTTTTCACTTTCTTCCCCTGGTACATTTAACTTACGAGGTGTGCCGCGTCTTCCAATGGATAAAAGGATTTTATTCGCTGTGTAATGCTCGCCCGTCAAAGTGGTAATCTTAAAATTACCATCTTCATTAACTATTGATTCTACCTTGGATCGTTCCTTAACTTGAATATCGTTTTTTTTCAAAACGGTATTCCATAAATCTAATAACTCACCCTTGCTTGTTTCAAAAAGTTTAATTTTTCCATAGAGCGGAAGATCCATAGGCGCTGTCATTACAATTTTCTTCCGAGGAAAAGTAAAAACGGTGCCACCCAATGAATCCTGCTCCAGTATAATAGATTTGAGTTTAAGCATTTTTGCTTTCAACGATGCTGATATTCCCGCTGGCCCTGCACCAATAATGACGATGTCATACATTGCTCCATGTTCTTTTTTAATGGATTTAACCATGTTTTCAACGGCCTGTTTCCCCTGTTCAACAGCATTTCGAATAAGACCCATTCCACCCAATTCGCCAGCAATAAATATACCCGGAACATTGGTTTCGAAATTTTGGTTCATGTGAGGCAGATCAACTCCTCGTTTTTCAGTACCAATAACCAATGTTATTGCTTGTGTAGGGCAAGCATGAAAACATGCTCCATGTCCTATGCACTGAGAGGCATTAATGGTAGTTGCTCTACCATTAACAATGCCCAAAATATCGTGTTCGGGGCAAGCAGCAATGCAAGCACCTGTTTTTATGCAGTTATGATCTATAACAGGATGAAGCGAAACTGGCTCGTAAAGTCCTTCCTCTTTTGCTTTTTTTATTTTGGCGCTAACGATTCTTGATTCGCGACTTTGCTTTCGTAAATAGATTACCACCACCACAATGCAAAGCAATGCAACGATTGAATAAACAGCAATTTCCTCAAAGAGTATTTCCATACTTAAAATATCCATTTATATCCAAAAACTATAGTAACTGCTACATGAATAACCATTATTATTAACATAACAAGCGCAAAGGGTAGGTGGGCTACATGCCAATAATTGAATAATTTTTGCATTGTTACAAGCCTTTCAATCTTTCGATTTATGGAAATATCATTCTGTACTAAACCAACAACCTTATGGATTTCAGATTTTGGAAGTTTATTCTTCTTGAGAACATGTTTTACTAATCGGATTGTTTTAATATCATCGAAATATTTTCTGATGGTACGAACAAAAATATTGCCATGATTTAACTCAGGCTTATTGCCTATAGATGTTACAATTGTATTATAACTTTCTTCTTCCAATTGGTATGAATTACGAATTATTTCACCAATATCACTCTTCATATTCCGAACCTCATTCAAGCTAAGTTCTCTCCCTTCAATTGATCTAGGAATTTGAATATAGATAAACCGCCCAACGATTCCACTTAAAAATACTGCAACCATACTCCAAAAGCTAATTGCTACAATTCCTCCGAATTTAAATGATGTATGAAAAAGTACAAGAATTGGACCCAGAGTGCAAAGAAAAATATGAAACTCAAGCCAGTACTTTAAATTGCCTAACCGCGATAATGAACGAAATCGTTTACGAGCCATATATAGTAAAATGCCAAGTATCATAAACAACGAACCAAAAATTCCAAAGCCGTGCCCCAATGTGCCACTTGGTTTTAGTAATGTGTTGGACGGATCAAAAAACCGCTCCTCTAAGCTGATTTGATAGTAGGAAAACCCCAGATAAAATAGAAACGTAATGGTTCCTATGACGATAAGAGCCATTCCGAAAATGAAAATTCGATGAGCTGTTTTTGACATTCCACTGATTTTAATGAATTAAACTCCCTGAATTATAAATACGATATTACATCGAAATTGTTGTAAGCCTCAAAACAATAAATCTTGAACTGCTAAAGCTATTAAATGCTTAAAAGCAAATCAATGTTTCCAAACATTGTCAAATTACAAAATAAAGTTCTTGACGAACCAAAAATACCATTATTTTTAAGAGAATATTTATTGTGATTGAAAAATGAGAACTCTAGCTCTTTCATTTAGTTTGAAAATGAATAGATTTGCATTAAAAGAAAGTTATTTGTTTTTACTTTTTACAATAAGCCCTAAACTGTTAAAGAAAGTTAAAGGTTGTACTATTTGGAGCACCTTTAATAAGAGTATGATAAATAGTAATTCAAATAAATACTAAAATTATGGGTTTGATAAGACAAAAACACATCATCATAAATTCATCGATTCTATTTGTTGTTGCCTCTACATTGGCAATGACATTGCATGAGTTCGGTCATTTCTTTGCATCAATAATTGTTCAAGCAAAAGGTATCTCTATTCACCATAATTATGTTTCGAATATTGATGCTGGATTATCGCGGCAAAGCATACTTTTTATTAAAAGCGCAGGTCCATTCGTTAGTTTAGCTATTGGAATGCTTTTTCATTTCATTTGCACCCTTCAAACAAAACGAAATACTTTATTTCTGTTTAATCTTTACATGTCTTCCTTCGGTTATATAGGTTTTTTTGGCTATCTAATGGTTGCGCCTTTGTTTACTGGTGGTGATACTGGTTATATTTGTCATGCGCTTGGCTTCTCAATTTGGCTAACTATTTTAATAGCATTAGCAGGTGTAGCTATGTTGTATTTTCTTATGAATAGCCAAGCAAAGTACTTTGTTGAAATGGGTTCACGAGAGGTAATTGAGAATAAAGATTTAAGATTCCAATTTATTCGTTCATTATTACTCTACCCAATATTTATTGGTATTATCATCACAACATTTTTAAATTTACCTATTAAGGCTGTATTAAGCTTAATTGCTCCTATTTGTATGCCCTTCTCTTTCTTCTGGGGTTATAGGAATGCTCTAACAAAAATCTATCCCAATAACAATTTTAATAAGGAGTTTGAATCCTTGAATAGACCACATTTTTGGTTATACCTTTTGTTGGTTGTCATAATAATAGCGAACAGGCTGTTAGTAAGTGGAATTTATTTTAATGCAAATTAAAAATTTGGACATAAAGCTGTTTGCTTAGTCTTAGCACTAAACCTTAATTTACAAGCTATTTGGATATTGAATTAATTATGACTTCCTTTGCATCGATTTTAGCATATTTTAGATCTGTATAGTTAGTATTTCTCTCGATATCACCTTTCAAGAAGACATTCTTTCTACTTCACTAGTTTACGCTGAATAATATTTACGCCAAAGAAACATTACCCCTTTGAACAGATACGCGGTTAATGTTAGCATCAGCGGCATTAACTAATTTTAAAAATGGAAAACAGACGACCTCTAAAAAATAGGGGACAGCGGAATCTTGACTACAAAAAACCAACAAGAGGAAGATCAACAGGTAATGGACAAGGTAAAACTAAATCTTTAGATCCAACCCTTTTCGTAAAAAAAGCAATTTCACAAGAAGTAACAAAGTACACTTCAACACGTTTAATTGAGGATTTACAGGTTAATCCTATCATTGTTAAAAACCTATTGAAAAAGGGTTTTAAAACCCCAACCGAAATTCAGGATAAAACCCTTGAGGCAATTCTCGATGGCAGAAATTTAGTAGGATTAGCTCAAACTGGAACTGGTAAAACAGCAGCTTTTTTAGTGCCGATTATAAACAATCTTATAAATCAGAGACCTAATTTTCAAGTACTAATCGTATCGCCAACCCGTGAACTAGCCCTTCAGATTGAGAGCGAATTCAAGAGCATTAGCAAAGATCTTAACCTGTCAAGCAACTGCTTAATTGGTGGCACTAGCGTAATGCGCGATGTTACCAATCTAAGAAGACCAAGTCACTTAATCATTGGTACTCCAGGACGGATCTCTGATATGATACGTCAAAGGGCATTAAATCTAAAAAACTTCTCTATACTTGTATTGGATGAGTTTGACCGATTGTTGGATATGGGTTTCTCGCACGATATTCAGTTTTTTGTTGATGGAATGAGCAACCGTAAACAAACGGTTCTTTTTTCTGCAACCGAAGAGAAGGGTCAAAAAGCATTGATCAATAATTTACTCGAAAATCCTGTTGAGGTCCGTGTTAGAACAGGAAATGTTAGTCCAGAGTCAATCGACCAAGATATTATCAGGGTTAAGAATGGCGAGAATAAGATGGATGTTCTTGTAAGTATGGTTCGCGACAAATCGTTCGAAAAGGTTTTAGTATTTGCCGAAACCAAACGTTGGGTAAGCAGAATCACTAAGGATTTAAGACAAGCAGGTATAAAGGCCGATGAGATTCATGGTAATAAATCGCAAAATTACAGAATCAATGCGCTTGACTCATTTAAGAACAAACGAATTCAGGTTTTAGTTGCAACCGATGTTGCGGCTAGAGGACTCGATATCTCTCATGTTTCGCACGTAATCAACTATCAGCAGCCTAAAAATATGGATAGCTATATTCATCGTATTGGAAGGACTGGAAGAGCTGGAGAAAGCGGAAAAGCATTTACATTTGTTAACTAGAAAGAAGAAATTATGGCAGGACCTAATAATCGCTTTATCAAAAAGCAGAAAACAGAGAAACGCCTTAAAAAAAGGCAGGAGAAGGAGCAAAAGAAATCTGACCGTAAAGAGAACTCTACTGGAGGTGGTTTCGATAGCATGATCGCCTATGTCGATAAGTTTGGAAATATTACCTCTGAACCGCCTGTTGAACGGGACGAGGAAAAGGAAGAGACCGAGGAAAAATCTCAATAATACAAAAGCCCCCAAGAATTTTCTTGGGGGCTTTTAATTAGTATAGCTTGCAGTGCTGATTACATTAACTTCTCAATTATTCTTCTAGCGCATTTCACCTTTTCATCTAACATCTCCTTTGTTTTTGCCTCGGCAATAAACCTTAGGTAAGGCTCTGTGTTTGATGGACGGATGTTGAACCACCAATCGGGGAATTCAACTCTGTAACCATCAAAATCGAATGATGCGGTTGGTGTTTCTTCTGATATAAAGTGAGTGCGAACAGCATCCATCGCCTCTTTTTTCTTTTCAATTTTAAAGTTAATCTCACCCGAGTTCGCATACGCCTCAATCTTCGATATTAGCTGTGATAGGGAAATACCTTTCTCCTTCATCTTGCTAATCACGTTCAGAATAATAAGGCAAGCCATTAAACCAGAATCGGAGTAGTAGAAATCGCGGAAGTAGTAATGACCAGCAAGTTCTCCTCCAAAAACACCATTTAGTTCACGAAGTTTTGGTGCTGCAAATGCACGACCAACGCGCCATGTTTGGGTTGTCCCTCCTAACGGAGCTAGATATTCACCAACAGCTTTTGAGGTTCTTATATCCTGAAGTACAATACCCTTTTGATTTTTCTCTTCGAGGAAATAATGTCCTAAAACAGCAATCATCAAATCGGGCGAAATGAATTTTGAGTTCTCATCAACAAACATAACCCTATCGGCATCGCCATCGAAGATGATTCCAACATCGCACTTATTCTCTTTTACCAGTTTTTGTAGGTCAACTACATTTTCTGGAACAAGCGGATTCGCTTCGTGGTTTGGGAAAGTTCCATCAAGGTCATCGAATATATAAACAGGCTCATTGCCAAGTATATCTTTAATCAGGAGCGCAGCCATACCATTGGAGCAATCTATCCCAATCTTTAGGTTTGAATAGTTACTTCGATAACCATTTAGAAATTTTAGGTAATCAGCCTTAACCTCAAAGTCGATAATCTTCCCTTTTTTTGATACTGGCACAACCAGTTCAGTCTTAACCTTTGCCTCAATCTCTTTAAGCCCTGCATCATACCCAACAGGTAGTGCGTTCTCTCGTGAAACCTTCATCCCGTTATACTCTCTTGCGTTATGAGATGCGGTAATCTGAACAGAGGCGTTAAAACCATGCTTTGCTGTGGCAAAATAAACCATTGGAGTGGTTGCTAAACCAAGGTTGTAAACATCGGCTCCTGCATCATTAATGCCTTTGGCTAAATATTCAAAAATCTCATCGGATGAAACTCTAACATCACGACCAACAAGCACTTTATCGGTTTTAAGTAGTTCAACCAAAAAGAAACCTATTTTGTAAGCATCGTCCTTATTAAAATCTTTATTATAAATACCCCGAATATCGTATGCATGAAAAGCGCCCATAGCCCTGATTTTTTATTAGTTATTGTGCAAAAGTAACGATTTGCTTTTGCTTCAACTATAATCAGCATCATATTCTATTAAGTTTAGAATAAAGCACTAAGCGAAGCAATTATCAATTCACATCAAAGTGGAATCGAATACTCAACAAGTCTTTAATTATTTTTTTGTTCTTTTGTATCCTTAAATAATTTACCGATGGACTTAGTAAACGTTAATAAACATATTGATCTTATATCGAAGGAACTTTCAATCAGCTCACGCCAAGTTTCAAATACCATTAAGCTGATCGAAGAGGGTGGAACTATCCCTTTTATCAGCCGTTACAGGAAGGAGCAGACCGGAGATTTAGATGAAGTTCAGATCACCTCAATCCGCGATTTATCGGTTAAGTACGCTGAACTTGATAAAAGGAAAGAAACAGTATTGACTACCATAGAAGAGCAAGGCAAGCTAACCGACGAACTTAAGAAAAGAATCGTAGAATGTTACGATTTAACTGAACTCGAAGATATTTATCTACCATATAAACCCAAGCGCAGAACAAAGGCAACCATTGCGAAGGAGAAGGGCTTAGAGCCCTTGGCTGAGCTAATCATGCGACAACAGGATCGAGATATTTATGGCAAAGCTGAAAAATATGTGAACGATCAGGTTGCAGATGCTGATGAAGCGTTGCAAGGCGCCAGAGATATTATTGCCGAATGGGTTAATGAGAACGAGAAGGCTCGTAATGTTGCTCGTAGGCATTTTAAGCGCGGTGCAATTATCAAATCGAAGGTTGTAAAAAATAAAGAAACTGAAGGGATAAAATATACCGACTATTTTGGCTTCGAGGAAGAGGTTCGCCGATGCGCATCGCATCGATTTTTGGCTATGCGCCGTGGGCAGGATGAGGGATTTCTTAAGGTGAGCATTACTCCACCTGAGGAGAATCTGATTGAGGAGATTGAACGATTTATGGTTAAAGGTTCGGGTGAGCCACAAACTCAAGTTTCGATGGCTATTAAGGATTGTTACAAACGACTACTTGAACCATCCATCGAAAATGAATATACTGCAGAACTAAAGGAAAAAGCCGATGAGGAGGCAATCAGAGTTTTTGCCGAAAATCTTCGTCAACTTCTGCTGTCCGCTCCATTAGGACCAAAGATGGTACTTGCGCTCGATCCAGGGTATAAAAGTGGATGCAAACTGGTTTGCCTCGATCAGCAAGGCAATCTTCTGCATAACGAAACCATTTATCCTCACCCACCACAAAGCGAGTCAGGTAAGGCGATGAGCAAAGTTTCAAATCTTGTCGATACCTATAAGATTGATGCCATTGCCATAGGGAATGGAACGGCTAGCCGCGAGACCGAAAACTTTGTGAAACACATTCAATTCAACCGCGAGGTTAGAGTTTATGTTGTAAGCGAGGATGGTGCTTCGATATACTCGGCATCAGCAGTGGCCAGAGAAGAATTCCCTGAGTTTGATGTTACCGTTCGTGGATCGGTTTCAATTGGACGGAGACTCCTTGATCCTTTAGCAGAATTGGTAAAGATCGATCCAAAATCGATTGGTGTTGGGCAATACCAGCATGATGTGGATCAAGCGAAGCTAAAAACCGGACTCGATGGGGTAGTGGAGAGCTGTGTTAATAAGGTTGGGGTTAATCTGAATACAGCAAGTAAGCATCTGCTAACTTACGTTTCAGGGCTAGGTCTACAACTCGCGAAAAATATTGTTGATTATCGAAAGGAGAATGGCATGTTCCAAAGCCGCACAGAGTTAAAGAAAATACCAAGACTTGGCGATAAAGCTTTTGAACAGAGCGCAGGGTTTCTTCGTATTCCTGATGCTAAGAATCCGCTCGATAATAGCGCTGTTCACCCCGAGAGCTACCATGTGGTAGAGAAAATGGCTAAAGATGCCGGTTGTGAGGTTATCGATTTGATGAAGGACGAAACTCTACGAAGTAAAATCAAACTAGAAAGGTATGTAACCGAAAAGATAGGTATTCCAACGCTCAACGATATTATGCAGGAACTTTCGAAACCGGGACGCGATCCTCGTAAAGCCATCAAGGTATTCGATTTTGCTGATGGAATATATAAAATAGATGATTTGGTAGCAGGAATGGTTCTGCCAGGAATTGTTACAAATATTACCAATTTTGGAGCCTTTGTTGATGTTGGGGTTAAGCAGGATGGACTTGTCCACATCTCACAGCTAGCTAATAAGTTTATTTCAAACCCGAATGATGTGGTTAAGCTTCATCAACACGTAAAGGTAAAAGTAACCGAGGTTGATGTTGCACGAAAAAGGATTCAGCTAACGATGAAGGATATTGAGCAGTAAAAACATTACTAAGGCATTATTCAACTAATTCCTTTTTATCTTCGGGTAAAGTTAGAAGAGTTTTCTTAAGATCTCTTTGAAATCCAGGTTTTTCATCTGTCAGGATCAGGTCTAAACCTTTAGGAATTATATCAAATTTGCTTTTTGGTCGAGAACTCTCTAGCCAATGAAAACCCTTGAGGGTAATCTCATCATAATCGACCTTTTTAATAGGATAAAATGCCGAAATGGGCTTGATTTTAAATGATATTTTTGATATTTTACTATTCTTAAAAGTAACTGTTAAATCAGTGCCTTCGGCTTTATTCGCTGCTGCTATAATGCCCTCGTCACGAAGGTAATAAACAGCCTGTCCGTTGCCTTTAACATCTAGTTTTGTTAGTTGTCCTTCGGTAAATGAGGCTATCATAGATTTGCCTCTAATCTGATTAAAGTTTAACGAATCTTCAATTGAAGTGCTAAACGCATTTCCGTCAAAATCCATTCTCCTGATTTTATTCCCTTTTCCGGTGTAGCCTTTGATAAAATCGGCGGTTATCTGATTATTATCGCTCCACAAAACGGGTTCAACGAATAAACTAATTGTTGAATCTTTAGTATTGTACAAAAGTGAATCACAATGCCCCTGCAAATCCTTTTTAAAGAATGCAACTTTGCCTAACGCTTTAATAATACGATACAATGAATCGGGAAGAGAATTATCGGGGATTGAATTGACAAGAAACTTCTCGCTTTTCAGAAAGAGCGTATCATTACCCGAAACCATAACCATTAGTGGGTTTAAATCTACTTCTGCAAATTTGGTTGAGTCGCAATATGTCGCTTTCCCTCCATAAACAGTTAGTTTATTTGCTGTGTCGACAATGGCAACATTATCAACAACCTTTGCAAAGCCCTTGGACTTATCGTAGAAAATATCCTGTCCATATAGTTTTTTTGAACCATTGTCAATGAATGCATTCTTAAAAAAGTTCGAAACATTTGTTTTTCGATTGTACCAACCTTTTTCGCAGTATATATAGTTCTTTTTATTGTAAATTCGGGTAGGACCAAAAAAGTAAACGTTCTCATCCAGTGTATTATACTCTAAAGAGTCAGTATATAAACGACCATCTTTGCCCTCCATTTCAACCAATCCTGCAAAATTGTATTTTTTACTTTTTGAGTAGTAGTAACCGCGCTGGCTAATTAACTTATTATCCTTATTTGTTAAAGTACCGGATGTAAGATAATATGCTGAATTCAACTTAGTGTTAAAGTAAATAATATCAGTTACAAGACTGGCATCATTTTGGACTAGCTTAACTATTTTACCTGTAATCTTACCGGATGATACATTCTCATCATAGATTAGGTAATCGCCATATAGCTTAGTATCTTCTTTTGTAACAACAACATTATTGAATGCTTCAATAATACCTTTTTTCTTATTTAAATAGGCGCTATCACAAGTCATGATTGCCCCTTGATGCAGAATGTTAACATTCTTAAGATAGCGAACCATTTGTTGTCCATCACGAATAAGGCTCTTCATCGATTCTGCCGAAACGCTAATTCCCTTTTCACTCTGAGCGTACGAAAATGCACAATAGGCTAAAAGTGATGCAGTAAATGCAAACCTAAGTATATGGCTAAATAATCTCATTAAAGGGAAATGTACTTTTGTTGCTTTTTGCTACTTAATCCAACCTTCAGAAATGAATTTGCAATTCTTGTATTCTGGATCTATCTTGATATACGTCAATCTTTGTTTTTCAGTGACCCATTTCATAAACACCTCGTATTCCTTACTTTGCTTGGTCATCCCATGAATAATGTTGTAATCGTCAACTAAGTTAGCTTTATGTGATGGGATTACATTTTTAATTTTAATTACTTTAAAGATAACGTTAGCATTTTCATCTCTCGATTCAAAAGGAGCACTCATTTCACCCTTTTTTAACTCTTTTATAACGTAATAATCTGATGGTTGAAGTTGTTCTTTCTCAAAGTACTTTGTATTGTTTGCTGGGTTTACAACAAGCCCTCCATTCATTCTTGATTTTTTATCCTCGGAGAATTTAGTGCAAGCTCCCTCGAACTTCATGCTATCAGTTTTAATCAGGTTCGCAATACTGTCGAGTTTGGCTTGTGCTTCGGCAAGCATGTCTGATGTGAATTGAGGTTTTAACAATATATGCCTAACATTTACTTGATTACTTTTTTTCTCAATCATTTGGATGATATGGAATCCGTACTCACTTTCAACAATCTGGCTAACCTGACCATCGGCAAGGCTAAATGCAACATCTGCGAAACTCTTAACCAGTTCGTCTCGTGAGCGAAATCCGAGTTCACCACCTTTTTTTGCAGAAGCTAAATCTTCGGAATAAGCCATTGCTAGCATTGAAAATCGTTCACCCTTTAATATTCTGCTTCTGAGTTCAAGTAACTTTTCTTTAACATGGAACTTAGCTTGGGCTGATGAAGGGGGGTACATGGCTATTTGCTGTAATTCGTATTGCTCAGGGATTACGGGTAAGCTGTCAATGGGTATTTTTTTAAAGAAATCTTTAACTTCCGATGGCGTTACAGTGATTTTATCAACAACTTTTTGTCTCATCTGCTGGGTAAGCTGCTGCTCACGAATAACATCTCGTAAATCATTTTTAATTTCATAGATTGGTTTGTGAAAATAATTTTCTAATGCTTTTTCCGATCCTATTTGATTAATGAAGTAGCGAAGCCTTTTATCAATCTCATCTTCAATTGCTGTATTATTTGGTGCTATACTATCAATTTTTGATTGATGTAAGAGAAGTTTCTGAATTAATATTTGCTCAAACACCTGACATTTAACATCTCCCTCAGGTAAATTGCCTTGCATTTTCAGACGCATCAACTCTTGCTCAACATCAGAGACTAATATCATGTCGCCACCAACAACTGCAACTACTTTATCAATTGTTTCTTGCGAAAAAGTTGAGCGAATAAAAGAAAAGGATAACAGTATTAAAAGAACTGTAGGTTTAAGAAAGTTGTTTTTTTTCATCTTTAAAAACGAATAATGTTGAGTTAGAATGATTGGAATTTCTTATGGTTCAGAGCATCGTTATATACGCTGTTCTCTAAATCGTTAATGAGTTTCTGTTTACGCTTGTTAATAATTATACTTTTAATATTAGTGACTTCATACTCCAGCGGAGATGTTTGCCCTTTAAACATTACAGATCGAATGTTTACTAAATAGCTATAATTACCATCCTCCATTTCGATGCTACGTTTACTTCTTAGATAATCTTCTGAGCCTTCAATTGGATATGGGAATTGACGTTGAAGGGTGCTAAATGGTAACCATTTATCGCTAAAGTAATCGTACTTATCTGCAACCTGATATGCTAAGTTATCAAGAGATTTAATGTCGTCATCACGATTGGACATGTAAAGTTCCTTAATTTTATTTACATAAGGAGTATCCTTTCTGAGCTTTATATATAAGGCTTTAACCAATGTTTCGTTAAGTGTGAAATTTGAAATATTGTTGCTGTAAAACGATTGTATTTCCTCTTTCGATACAGCAGTGTCAAGCCGTTGAAGGATATACTCCTGCTCATATTTGAATATCAGGAGTGATGAGCGATAATCTTCGAGCTGCTTATTAACGTTTTTCTGAATGTCGGTTAAATTCTCTTGCGATAATCTTAACATAAGATTATGCCGTATCCATTGATCTACGTAAGCATTCAATATTTTAACACTATCCCCCTTTGTCATTCCCCGTGGGAAGATATCTGTTATGTCCGATTTATACAAAAAATTATCATAAACAACGGCCAGAGGTCTCTGTTCCTTGCTATTTTTGTTATTACAGGAGTTCAATAACGTTAATAAAAAAACAAGAGAAAGATAAATTTTGTAACGAAGGTTTACTTTAATCATATCATCAACTAGGTTAAACTATTTTTTCACAAAGCCTTCAATAACTTGTTTGAGAATATCCTGATTAATAACCGTTGGATATCTTTCGTGCAATGATTTTAACCATTCATCTTCGAGTAATTGTTGGTAATCTGAAATAGCCTGCCCTTTACAATCAGCAAGGTCCTTAATGTCACCCGTTGTAACATCAATCAACTCCTTGAAACTGCTTATGCCGTCATTGCTTGATACTGTTGATAGGCTATTCACCCAGCTCTTATATCCGGCTATATCTTTGTCGTCTATATTAGCAACCTGATATTTCAATTTAACCTGAGGTAATTTTCCTTTATTCAACTTGTTTACAATATCCTCGGGCTTAAACCCTTTCAATTTTCTAGCTGCAACCATTTTATTTGCTTTAGCAAGCTGCTTTTCATCAGCACAGGTGTAAATAGCATAATGCACTCTTTCGCCCCAACGATAATTCTCCTTTTTATCTTGATAAAACTTCATCAAACCAGTGCTATCATTCGAAGCTTTAGACCATACATTGATATCGCTAATATTAAAGAGTAAAATTCCATCGTGATACTCCTGAACTAGGTTTTTAAAATCGGGGTATTGCTGTTCGAGAATTGATTCCTGATAGTTATATAAACCTTTACTAACCCATTCACCAAATGCCCTCTTTACGATTGAAAGGAAGGAGCCAGAAACAGGTTTTTGTTGGTATTGTGCTAAGAAATTACAAAATTCTTGCTGATCATACTTCTGATTTGAAATGGAGTATAATGTATTATTCTCCTTAATTACAGGGGTTTGCCATTTGCCTTTGTAGATAGATGAGTCGAGTAAAAAAACAATTTGAAAAAGATTTAGAGTGTCCTCTTTAAAATTATTGTCCTTTTTAATCTTAACCAACATCTTTTCAATGGAAATTGCATTTCGCATATCAGCCGATAACCGTTTCTTAATCTCAGGAAGCATTTCATCGAACGAGCCAACTACTTTTCGGTCAATACGTTTCACGATGTGCCATCCGTATGCTGTTTGAAAAGGTTCAGATATTTGTCCGTCGTGGTCAAATCCAAATGCTACATTCTCAAATTCGGGGACTAAGTTACCTGTGCCAAACCAAGGTAATTCTCCGTTATTCTTTGACGAGCCAGGATCTTGAGAAAATTGAGTTGCCAACTTTCCAAAATCCTCGTTATTTAATACTTGTTTATATATTTCCTGAATTTTATTTTTCGATTGTGCTTGCTGTTCTGGGTTCGCTTCCTTAGGAACAGCGATCATAATATGAGCAACTTTAACCTGACCTTTGGTTAGTCGTTTATCATTTAATTTAATGATATGGTAACCAAAGCGGGTTCGAACTGGCATTGAGAGTTCACCCACTTTCAACTTAAAAACAGCCGATTCAAAAGGATAAACCATTTGAAAAGCGGTAAAGTAACCCAGTGTTCCATTATTATTGTTTACTGAATGGTCATCACTTGTAGCTCTTGCAACTACTTCAAATGGTTCTCCAGCAATTATACGATTCCTGATAGCAATGGCTTTTTCGTAAAGTTTTAAAGTATCTGATGGGGTTGCCTGTTCGGAGACTGCGATAAGAATATGACTTGCATTTACATCATATTTCATTCTTTCATAAGCCTCATTTATTAGATTTTGCTCGGTTTCTTTATCAACCATATATGGTCGGGCAAGTTGCTGTCTGTAGCCTGCTAATTCATTCCTAAATGATTTTGATGTATCTAACTTAGAATTAAGAGCGTCAGCAACTTTTAGTTTGAAATTAATAAATAAGTTCAAATAGTCCTCAACCGATTTACTGTCGATAGGTTTTGTTTCTTGATTATTCTTCAAGTAAATTCTAATAAACTCACTTGCAGGAATATTCTCATTGCCAATAGTTATAAGAGTTTGCTCATTCTTTTGCTGAGCATTTGCAATAACTGCTCCGAATATTGAAGCAAAAATGATAAATCGAGAAATTAACCGCATCATTGTTTATTTAGGGTTTAACTTAACTGCTTGAATATTTAATAAAACCTATCGGCTATAATTTGGCGCTTCGCGCGTGATGGAAACATCATGTGGATGACTCTCGATCATGCCGGCACTTGTAATCCTGACAAACTTTGCACTTTTGAGTTCGTTGATACTATTTGCGCCACAGTATCCCATACCAGCCCGTAAGCCTCCAATCATCTGATAGAAAACTTCAGCAAGAGTGCCTTTGTAAGGAACACGTGCAGCAATTCCCTCGGGCACTAATTTTTTAATATCATCCTCAACATCTTGGAAGTATCTATCCTTAGAGCCCTGCTGCATTGCCTCAATTGAACCCATTCCACGGTAAAGTTTGAATTTTCGACCATCGAAAATAATTGTTTCACCGGTCGATTCCTCAACACCGGCAAAAAGAGAGCCAGCCATAATAGTATCAGCTCCGGCAGCTAAAGCCTTCACGATATCACCCGAATAGCGAATACCGCCATCGGCAATAACAGGGACCCCTTTTCCTTTTAATGCAAGGGACACCTCATAAATTGCTTTCAGCTGAGGAACACCTACGCCAGCAATAATACGTGTAGTGCAAATTGAACCTGGTCCAATCCCAACTTTTACAGCATCAGCACCTGCTTCGTATAGGTATAATGCAGCCTCAGCAGTTGCTATATTGCCAACAACAACATCTAAGTCAGGATATTCACCCTTAACGCGTTTCAGCATATCAACTACACCTTTGGTGTGACCATGAGCAGTATCAATAACTATAGCATCAACTTTATTGCGGTAAAGCGCTGCAACCCTTTCCATCGTATCATTTGTAACACCAACTCCAGCAGCAACACGTAAACGACCCTTGCTATCTTTGCTAGCAAAAGGGTTATCTTTAACCTTGGTAATATCTTTGTAAGTAAGTAGACCAATTAACTTAAAATCGTCATCTACCACAGGTAATTTTTCAATCTTGTACTCCTGTAAAATTGCTGCGGCTTTCTCAAGATCAGTGGTTTTTGAAGTGGTAATTAACCCTTTGGTCGTCATTATTTCTTTAATCGGACGGCGCATATCCTGCTGAAACCTTAAATCGCGGTTAGTTACAATCCCTATCAACTTATTGCTTTGATCGATAACAGGAATGCCTCCTATATGAAATTCTTGCATTAAGCCAAGCGCATCTCCGACAGTTCCCTCAGGGTGTATGGTAACGGGCTCGTAAATCATTCCGTTCTCAGCGCGTTTCACATCCTTAACCTGTTTGGCTTGTGCTTCGATGCTCATGTTTTTATGTATAACTCCGATGCCGCCCTGACGTGCAATGGCAATGGCTAAGGCAGACTCAGTTACGGTATCCATTGCGGCAGAAACGATCGGAGCTTTAAGGTCAATATTCCTTGAGAACTTTGTGGAGATATCCACATTTCGAGGTAATACTTCTGAATATGCTGGAATTAGCAGAACATCATCAAATGTAAGCCCCTCGGCTACAACCTTCTCATCGTAAAATGACATATACTTGTAGTTTATTTATTAAATGCGGCAAGATACAAAAAAATGCCATACCAACAAGCCGTTATTTCTAGTCGTTTGATATTGGAATGGCCATAATATATTGGTTCTTATAAGATGTTAGTACAATATATGGCTTGAATAAATTTCGAACTTAACAATTTTTAACCCTTTAAGAATCAATTATCCCCATTTTCAAAGCAATTAAACATCAATAAAATCAACATATTTTAGTTAAGTTTGTATTAGCCAAAAACAAATTATTCATTGAACCGATTCGAGCAGATATTGCACCGTTACTGGGGCTTTAGCACCTTTAGGTCGATACAGGAGGAGATAATCCAATCGGTATACGATGGGCACGATACGCTTGCTCTGATGCCAACAGGAGGCGGAAAGTCAATCACTTTTCAAGTACCTTCGCTAGCCAAAGAGGGTATTTGTATTGTAGTTACACCGTTGATCGCTTTGATGAAAGATCAGGTTGAAAACCTTAAGAAAAGAGACATAAAGGCTGTTGCGATCCATTCAGGTATGACCCGCCACGAGATAGAGATTCAACTCGATAACTGTGCATATGGTGATTTTAAGTTTCTTTACCTTTCGCCTGAAAGGTTGGATACAGAACTCTTCAAGGTTAGACTTCGAAAGCTTAATGTTAATCTTATTGCAATTGATGAATCGCATTGTATATCTCAGTGGGGTTACGATTTTCGACCCTCATACATGAAGATTGCTGAACTGCGAGAACTTTTGCCCAATACTCCGTTTCTTGCTCTTACCGCAACAGCAACCCCTGAGGTTGCAGATGATATTCAGGATAAGTTAAAGTTCAAAGTGAAGAATCTCATTCAGATGAGCTTTGAACGAAAAAATTTGGTTTATTTGGTTCGAAATATTGAGGATAAAAACAAATATCTACTCAAAATAATCAATGGCATTCCGGGTACCGGAATTATTTATACCCGGAATAGAGAGAAAACGAAGGAGATTGCTCTCATGCTGAAGAAAGAGGGCATCTCTGCCGATTTCTATCATGCAGGATTATCTGGCGATATGAGGAGTAGCCGGCAGGATGATTGGCAAAAGGGAAAAACGCGAGTAATCGTTTCGACCAATGCATTTGGTATGGGGATAGATAAACCCAATGTGCGTTTTGTAATCCATACCGATTTACCCGACTCACCCGAAGCTTATTTTCAGGAAGCAGGGCGTGCAGGGCGCGATTTAAACCTTGCATATGCAATTCTGCTTTACAACGAATCGGATAAATCTAAAATTGAGCAGCGAATTGCAGCCAATTTCCCCGAAACAGATGAGATAAAACGAACCTATCAAGCGCTTGGTTCATATCTCAACATAGCAATTGGCGCAGGAAAGGGTGAAATTTATGATTTCAACCTAATGGATTTTGCATCAACCTATAAGATTAACACGGTAAAAGCCTACAACTCTTTAAAGTTTCTCGAAAGAGAAGGCTACATTGAGCTAACCGATGAACTCGATAATCCTAGCCGTTTAATTTTTACCATTGATAGGCAAGACCTTTACAAATATCAGGTTGCTCATGCTGAAATGGATAAGTTTATAAAGGTTTTGCTCAGAGCGTTTGCAGGTGTTTTTTCGCAATACGTAAATATTGATGAAGCTTATATTGCAAAAGCATCAGGAATTCCATTGAAAAATGTAATTGAGAACCTTAAATTACTAAGCAAACAGAAAATTATAAACTATATTCCTAGAAAAAAAACACCGCTGGTTATTTTTACCACAGAACGGCTCGATGAAAAAAACCTGTTGCTTCGCTACGAGAACTATCAATTAAGGAAAGAACGGTTTTTGAAACGGATCGATGCACTAATTGAATACGCTTCGACTACAACCAAATGCCGTAGTCAGTTTTTACTTGAATACTTTGGTGATACAAGTTCAGTCCGCTGTGGAAAATGCGATGTTTGCACCTCTCGCAATGAACTTGATATCAGTAAAATTGAGTTTGATAACATTTTGGAAAAGATTAAATTAATTCTTTTGCAACAACCAGCAACCATTGAACATCTTGTTGATTCAATCAAACTAAAGTCTGACAGAACATTAAAGGTAATTCATTTCCTGTTAGACAATAAAAAAGTTGTTAAAACGGAAGACGGGTTGTTGGCATGGAGGAATTAATACAGCTGAATATCTGATTGGATTTTATACTCTTGTCTTTTTTCGAATCTGAATCAAGTTATCCCATAATTAAAGCAATTTTTCGATATCAACATTGTTGTTATACTAATTAGGTCTAAGAATTTCATAATCCAACCTAAGAATCATATCCAATAGTTTGAATAAAGCACCTGGATGTCAAGCAAAAAAAGAGTTTTTGTTTTAATTTTTTTATATTTGTAAATAAAACAGCACACAATGTTTAAAAACAAAGGGATTATTTTTTATTTTTTTTTACTCATAACAATAACTTTCTCTCTATCATTTTCAATCAATTCATATTCGCAAAAACAAACAACTATTGATAGTTTATCAAAGTTGCTAAATACTGTAAAAGATTCTACCAGAGTTGCTGTTTTAAAGCAGATAAGCTGGGAGTACCGAAATTCTGATACAACAAAAGCCGTTTCCTTTGGTAAAACGGCTCTTAAAAATGCAATTGATAAAAACCTGAAATTCGAGCAGGCAGATATTCTTGGTCGCTTAGGCATCTACCAACGCAACCTAGGGAATTTTTCTAAGGCAATGGATTTCTACTTCAAAGGGCTCGATCTTGCCGAAAAATGTAATTTTCTCAAACTTGAAGCACTCGAATACAATAACATCGGGGATATTTATAATCGATTAGGTGTTTATGATCAAGCATTAGAATATGTTAATAAAGCATTGAAAATATCTACTCAGCTAAATGATAAGTACAACCTAAGTTATATTTATCATATGTTAGGCCTTATATACATGAATAGTTCAGAAGATGACTCAGCTTTAGTTTCATTTCGAAAATCACTCGAATATCGTAAGCAATTAAAATTAAAAACCGGTATTGCATCCTCCTATTTAAATATAGGATTAATTCATTTTAAAAAAGGGAGCTATGATAGCAGTTTAATCTATTACAATCGATCTCTTGCGATATTTAAACTGATGAATGATTATGTAGGAATTGCTAATATTTATAAATGTCTTGGCGAGTACGATAATCAAAAAAAAGATTATAATGGAGCAATAGAAAACTTTAAGAAAAGCATGATTTTAATTAAAGGTTTCGGGATTCCTCAAGTTAACAAGGACGCAGCTGAAGGACTTAAATTATCCTATTCTAAACTGGGGGAATTCAAAAAGGCACTCTATTTTCAGGAGTTTGCAACAAATATAAAAGATAGTATCACTAACAATATTTATATTCAGAAAATTACCAGATTAACTGAAAACTACAAGTATGAAATTAAGAATAAAGAGCAGGAAATTATTACAAAGCAGAAAGAAGAGATATTAAATGAAAGAATTAGCAATCAACGAACTCAGTTAAATATTTTAATTGTAGGTTTCCTTTTGATGGTAGTGCTAATTGGAATAATTGTATTTTTTTATCGTGATAAAAACCAAGCCTATAAAGCATTAAATCTAAAAACAAAGGAAATTGCAGAATTAAATACAGGATTAACCATTGCGAATACAGAAATTAAATCACAAAAGGAAGAAATTGAGGCTCAAAGGGATGCGCTTCAAAAACAATCAGACAATCTATCAAATCTTAATTTCACGAAGGATAAATTATTCTCAATAATAGGGCATGATTTGAGATCTCCTTTTACTTCAATTATTGGATTCTCAAACTATATTAAAGAGAATGTTAACAAATCAAGTATAGATGAAATCGTCGAGATGAATGAGCAAATTAACGAAGTTGGAATTAACACATTGGGCATCCTTGAAAATCTTTTAAATTGGGCTAAAACTCAAACTCACCAGGTAAATGTCAGTAAAGAAAAAATAAGTATTATAACTGTAATTAGTGAAAATATTAAAACTTTTTTCCCACACGCGAACAACAAGAGAGTAAAACTACATTACGAATCGATAGATGAATTTTATGTAATTGCAGACGCCAACATGTTGAACACCGTAATTCGCAATCTGATTTCGAACTCTATAAAATATTCAAATCCTGGGGGAGAAATTAAAGTTTCTGCAAAATCATTTATAGACCACGCTGAGATTTCTATTCAAGACAATGGTATTGGAATGGGCAAAGAGCTTATTAGTAACTTATTAATATCTGATATAAACCATTCAACCTTAGGCACTTTTAACGAGAAAGGGACAGGGATTGGATTGACAATATGTAAAGAGTTTATTAAAAAACTCGATGGCGAATTTTGGATCGAAAGCGAAATTGGCAAAGGCTCTACATTCAGATTTACTTTACCCTTAGGTTAATTCTACTATTAATACTTTATGTTTCAATTATAATGGCATGAACCTTTATGCCTAGTCTCATTTTTAACGAGTACAAAAACTATTCATTGATAAAAATAAGGCTTCAAAATGTAAGTGTAACCTTTAACAACTTTCCTATATTTGCATTTCTAAAATATTTACAAATCACAATCAAATAGACTGAAATGGATATAAAAAGCATAGTGTATAGCCGAAATGTTGTTGAATTTGCTACTGTTGCAAGAGAATACTGTGCCTTTCTTGAAAATATTAAAACACACAATCGAAAATCATTCATTACTGCATCTCAAAAACTGCTTCCTCTATTGTATTACAAGGCATCTCTGCTCCCAGAGACAGATCCAATATACGATGAGGGGAACGAAAAATTTGTGACCGAAGAGTTTTATTTTGAGATTCAGAATAACCTTAAAGAGAACTTAGGCCCAAACAATGATTTTCTTGAAATATACGATCCGAGGGCGAATGAAGGGGATGGTGTTTATACGGCAAGCATTGCAGAATATTTAACCGATGTTTGGCAGGATCTTAAGAATTTCACCATGCTTTATCAGGCTGGCGACGCTGAGGTTATGAACGATGCACTTTGGGAATGCAGAACAAATTTTCAGGAATACTGGGGAATGAGGCTAGCAAATTCAATAAGGACAATGCACTTACTTCTATTCTCGGATATCGATTTAGAACAAACCGATGAATCGAAAACGGAACAAAAAGAGAACGATACAAGTAATTGGTTCATCACACGACGCCAAAATGATTTAAATAGCAATATTTGAGATGTTTGCAGAAACGATTGATAACGAAGAAATTCTTAAACTTCCTAGAACATCATACTCGGGTGAAATTAGAGTGATTTCAAGCGAAAAAGAGCTAAATATTTGGTTGCCATCCCTTTTAAAAAGCAGAATAATTGGTTTCGATACAGAAACAAAACCAACATTTAAAAAGGGTCAAACACATAGCGTAGCTTTACTCCAGCTCGCCTCCGACGAATTAGCACTTATTATTAGGGTTATACCAACTGGTATTCCAAAATCACTTGTAAAAGTTCTTCAAGATAAAAACATTATCAAGGTTGGCGCTGCAATACACGACGATATCAAATCGTTACAAAAAGTACAAGCATTCAAACCTCAAGGGTTCATTGATTTGCAGAACTTTGCCGTAGAAAAGGGGATTGAAAATAAAAGCGTTCGTAAACTCGCTGCAATAGTTCTTAATGTTAGAGTTTCGAAAAGCCAACAGCTCTCAAACTGGGAATCCGAAACGCTTACCGAAGCACAGCTTCAATACGCTGCAATTGATGCATGGATTTGTAGCGAGATATACAAGAAAATGATATTAGAGTGAAATTAGCCAAACAAAAATCGAAAAATGGAATTTATTAAAATAGATCTAAAACCGGGGAAAGAACAATCTTTGCAGCGTTTTCATCCTTGGTTATTTTCAGGTGCAATTCGAAAAATTAATGGAAATCCATCCGAAGGGGATGTGGTTGAAATTGATGATTCATTCGGAAATTTTATTGCGCTAGGCCATTACCAGCCATCATCCATTTCGGTAAGGGTTATCTCTTTTGAAAAAGCAGATATCAACAAAGAATTTTGGAGACAAAAAATTTCAAATGCGATACACCTCAGAAAAACGCTTGGTTTATTCAAGAGTAGCATCACAAACACATATAGGCTAATTCATGGCGAAGGCGATAATATGCCTGGACTGATTGTTGATATTTATGGTTCAACCGCAGTAATGCAATGCCATTCCGTTGGGATGTACATTATACGTCAGATGCTTGCCGAAATTATCGTTGAAGAGTTTAAGGGCGATATCGCCTCGGTTTACGATAAAAGTACAGGAACGCTTCCTTTTAAATCGGGGATAAACCCAATTGACGGCTATTTAATCGGCAAGGAATCATCAGATACCCTGCTTGAGCATGGAAATCGATTCGAGGTGTCTTGGATCGAAGGGCAAAAGACAGGTTTTTTTATCGATCAACGCGAGAATCGACTCTTACTGCAAAATTACGCTAACGGCAAAACCGTTTTAAATACATTTGGTTACACTGGCGGATTTTCCGTATACGCGATTAAGGGCGGTGCAACAAAAGCGATTACCGTTGATAGCTCACAAAAGGCGATTGAGCTAACTAAAAGGAATATTGAATTAAACTTTGGCGATACCTCAAAGCACGAGGCTGTTTGTGGCGATGTATTTGAGTTTATTAGAAATTCAACCGAAAAATTCGATATCATTATACTTGATCCTCCTGCTTTTGCAAAGCATAACGATGCGCTAAGAAATGCTCTTCAAGCCTACAAAAGGCTTAATGCTGCAGCCATTGATAAGTTGAATCCCGGTGGTTTGCTATTTACATTCTCCTGCTCGCAGGTTGTGAATAAGGACAGCTTTCGAAATGCCGTATTCTCAGGATGTGCAATGACCGGAAGAAGTGTGAAAATTCTACATCAGCTAACGCAACCAGCCGATCACCCAATAAATATTTACCATCCTGAAGGAGAATATCTAAAAGGGCTTGTGTTGCAGGTGGAGTAATTTGGTGTATGATTAGTTTGTATGGTCAAAAATCACTTTCCATTCATTATCAATCTTTTTCCAGATTAAGGAATAATAACCGCTTAAGGTATCCTTCTCTCTTTTAAGTTCCCATTTACCCACAACAAAAATCTGTTTGTCATTTAAAGGTTCAAACGATATGTGAGTGAATATTAACTTTCCCATTGCGCTTTTATCTGGGTATGATTTTTTGTAGTTATTTAATGTTGTTTGCCAACCCTTAGTAAGCCCTCGTTGACCTAAAAACCGGAGGCTATCCGATTTCCAGTAACCATTCATAAACCCGTCAATATCTCCATTGCTCCAGCATTGAGATTGCTTATTCATTGCAATTTGAATTGCTATTGTATCTTTTTCGAAGCTATTCGTTGAGCAGCTTACGATTATAAAAACGAAGACAGCGATGTGTAAATGCTTTCTCATAGCTACTAAAGGCATTAAAGGTTATGGCGTAAAGTTATACTTAAACTCCATAACCTTAATGTTCTATCTTAATTTTTTGAATCCATCTTCAATGGGCATCCAGTAAATAACCGAATTTCCGCAAAGATGCCTAAATGAGAACTGTTAATTGACTCTTTCAGGTCTAACGACTCTGAAAGGTCATTATTCTCTAGAAACTTCCTGGCAGAGTTCGAAGAACCTGTCAGAGTAATTTCGCAGAATTCAAAGGAATAGTCATAATAACGGACACTCATCAAAATAATTTTAAGGGTTCGATGTAGCTAATTAATCCTTAAGGCGTCAAATATCTTAGCGATAATTAACTTTAATATTTAAAAAATCATTTAATTTAGTTGACTAATCATTTCCTTCCTATGAAAACAGTATTTAAGAACATTTGCTTATTGATAGGTCTTTTAATGAGCATAAATCAAGTGTCCATCGCACAGGCAGACATTTTTTCAAAGCCTAATAGCGAAAGAATTACAAGCTATGATATGTCTGTAAAATTGAATCCTGATAAAAGACTTATTGATGGGGATATGATTTTACATTGGAGGAATCCATCAACCGATCTCGTTAGTGAACTCCAATTCCATTTATATCTGAACGCGTTTAAGAATACTAAATCAACCTTTATGCATGAATCGGGTGGTTCACATAGAGGATTTAGTTTGGATGAATCAAAAATGGAGGAATGGGGCTATATCGATGTGCTTAGTATGAAAGTAGTTGGAGGCGAGGTGCTGACAAGCAAAATAGTTTTTATTCATCCGGATGATAACAACCCAGATGATCAAACAGTTATATCTGTAATGCTTGAAAAGCCAGTAAAACCAAACGAGGAGATACAGCTGGAGATAAAGTTTGTATCTAAACTCCCTAAAATATTTGCACGTACTGGTTATAGTGATGATTTCTTCTTGGTTGGACAATGGTTTCCAAAAATTGGTGTTTATGAACCTAAAGGACAGCGGTATGCGATAAAAGGACAATGGAATTGTCATCAGTTTCATGCTAATTCGGAATTCTATTCAAACTTTAGCGTTTATAATGTAAATATAACTCTGCCAAATAAGTTTGAAGTTGGAAGCGGTGGTTTACTTCAATCGGTGAAGGATAATGGAGATGGTACCAAAACCTTAAATTACAGAGCAGAGGATATCGTAGATTTTGCTTGGACTGCTTCACCACGTTTTCAAATAGCTGAAAGTCAGTACAAACATGTAAAGATTAAAGTTCTTCTCCAGCCTGAGCATTTTAGTCAGGCCGATAGGCATATCAACTCAGCTATTATCGCTCTTAAATATTTCGAAGAGCATCTCGGAGAATATCCTTATCCATATTTAACTATTGTTGATCCCCCCTTTAGAGGAATGGGTGCTGGTGGTATGGAGTATACTACATTCATTACAGCCGATTGTTTATGGGGTATGCCTTACGGGTTAAGGTTTACCGAAATGGTTACTATTCACGAATTTGGTCATGCATACTTTATGGGTATTCTTGCATCGAATGAGTTTGAGAAACCTTGGTTAGATGAAGGTTTTAATAGCTATTTTGAAACCCGAATAATGGATTATGCATATGGTGATAAATCATCGCTTGTTGATTTTTTAGGGCTAAAGATGGGCGATGGTGAAAATACTCGAAATGGTTATGTTGCCATGCGCAACCCAAAAATTGCTGAAAATTTCCGCTATTCGTGGGATTATAAACATGGTGGATATGGTAACTTATCCTACATGAAGGCATCTACATGGATGAATACACTTGACAATTTGGTTGGTCGAGAAACCATGGATGAGATAGTGAAAACATACTATAACCGATGGAAATTCAAACATCCTTGCGCAACTGATTTTATAGCAATAGTTAATGAAGTTGTTGCAAAAAACCATGGAAATAAATTTGGTGAGAATATGAACTGGTATTTCGATCAGGTTTTATATGGCACTAATACTTGCGACTATATGGTTGCATCAATAGAGAATAATGAGGTTATTTCTGATAAAGGTATTGTTGATGTTAATGGACAAAAGGTTATGCTTAAGGATAGTGTTTCCAAAACGAAAATTTATAAATCAAAAGTTGTTTTAAATCGTCTTGGCGAGATTTGTTTACCCATTGATGTGCTGATTAAATTCGATAATGGTGATGAAGTTCATGAAATTTGGGATGGTAAGGCACGGTCGTTTGATTTTTCATACCAAAAACCGGCTAAGATTGTTTGGGCAAAAGTCGATCCTGAAAATAAGATACTTATGGATGTAAACCTGATGAATAATAGCCTAACTCTGGAACCTAAGAAATCAACCGCATGGAAATTTGCGTTAAAGTTTCTTTTTATGTTGCAAAATTTGATGCAATCATTCTCAATATTCTCATAGTCAACAATTAAAATATTAAAAAGATGAAAGTAATTAACTCATATATATCAGGATTTAAAATGTCTTTTAGAGCAATGAAGATGGCATTTTTAATTTATTGTATAAATCTAATTTTGGCTCTTTTAGTGGTATTTCCTATGTTGAATTTTTTGAAAGAAGGATTTGGATATTCGATGCTTCCCGATGCCCTATTAAAAGGATTTGACTTTACCTCCTTAACAGAATTCTTACGATCTTTTAAAGGTTTGGCTACAATTATAGCTCAAGCTCGTTGGCTTATCTTTTTTTACTTAATAGTTAGCATATTTATGTCAGGGGGGATTTTATTCATTTTTAATTCAAACGAAAAATTCTCTATTAAAGCATTTTTAAATGGTTGTGTTCATTACTTTTTTAGGTTTATCAAGCTATTCTTGTATATGCTAGTATTTAACTTATTAATTGCGGTTGTGGTTTATTTGCCTATGTCATTGATTGTAAGTAGTGCAAGCGATACGGTTGCCTCAGAAGCGTCGCTTTTTTATATTGTCTTAGTTAGCGTAATTATCCATTTGATTTTATTGATAATTCTACAAATGGTAACATATTACACGAAGATCTGTATTGTTTCAGAGGATTCGCGCAAGGTTTTTAGGACTATTTTTTGCTCTTTAAAGTTTGTTTTTAAAAATTTTGCAAGCGCACTTCCATTGTTTTTATTACAACTTATTGTTCCATTACTTTTGCTCGTTATTCTTTTTGTCCTTAATCGCGCAATAGGAATGACTTCAGGCTTTACAATCCTAATAATGTTTTTTATCCAACAAGGGTTTATTTTTTCTAGGGTATTCAGTAGGGTTTGGATGTTTGGGAGCCAGTACAATTTGTATTCAAAATAAACGGAATCGTAAAAAAACTTTTTAATTCACACAAGAAAAAGCGGCTTAACAGACCGCTTTTTTATAACTTCATGTGATGACATTATTTAAAGCCTGATACGCTTCGCCTAAACAATCGATTAGTAATTTGGAATCAATCCACATACTTTTTTTACTAATTTTGATACGATTCTAAATTTAACGCTATAACCATTATGGATAAAAGTATAAAAGGAACTCAAACAGAAAAGAATCTTTTAAAAGCATTTGCTGGCGAATCGCAAGCTAAAAACCGCTATACATTCTTTTCGAAAAAGGCTAAAGAGGAAGGCTATGAGCAAATTGCAGCGTTGTTTCTTGAAACTGCAATGCAAGAAGAAGCACACGCTAAAATATTTTTTAGATTCTTAGAGGGAGGTTCAGTTGAAATTACTGCAACTTATCCAGCAGGTTCGATCGGAACAACTGCTGAGAACTTAAAAGCAGCGGCAATGGGTGAGCACGAAGAGTGGACAGACCTATATCCTCGTTTTGCCGAAATAGCCGAGCAGGAAGGGTTTAAGAAAGTGGCAACTGCGTTTAAACTAATCGCTAAGATTGAGAAGGAGCATGAGGAGCGTTATAAAAAACTTTTAGAAAGAGTTGAATCAGGAAAAGTTTTTGAACGTGAAGAGGATATCGAATGGGTTTGCCGTAAATGCGGACATGTTCACAAAGGCAAAAAAGCTTTAAAGAATTGCCCTGTTTGCAATCATCCCGAAGCGTATTTTGAGGAAAAGGGAAAGAATTATTAGAGTAAGAAAAGTGCCTAGAATTTAGAGTGCCTAAAGTTAAAATCTTGTAACTTTAGGCACTCTAGGCATTTTAAGTACTCTAGGCACTAATATCTAGGTTTGTCTTTAATTTCATTGTAGTACTCCTCAACCCCAATCTCTTTCATCTTTTGGTTTATAACAACCCACCTTTGTTCTAAATGAACGTCAAATCCTGAGTTGTTGCACGGAAAGTCGTTGCATTGGAAACAAAAGTCAACCGATTTCTCCTTGTGGCAAACTCTAACATTACATGCTTTAAAAAGATGACACTCTTGCTTTCTGCAACCCAAACAGTTACCAGAAGCAAAGTAATCCAACATTTCCTTAAAGTCGGGATATTTATTAAAAACAGGAGCGTCTAGCAGTTCATTAAAACGTTTTGCATAGATATCGAAACTACCCAGACTGTTTTTAAGTTTTTCGCTCTCTTTCTTGATATTCCCATTCTTGAAAGCAAAACATTTTTGGCAATTAATACCACATGGACCAAGAAATTCCAATATTGTTTGATATTCCATTAAATATAAATTACTTATTATTAATTGGACTTAACTGGTTTGTAGGGTATTGTAAAGTAAAATGTGGTGCCAACCGTTTTGTTGGGTTCAAACCATATCTTCCCGCCAAGTAATTCGGCAAAAGCCTTTGAAATAGACAGACCTAATCCTGTGCCTTGATGCTTACGATTTAATCCATAATCTGCTTGTCTAAATCGATCGAAAATTGTTTCTTGATTCTCAGGTTTTATACCAATTCCAGTATCTCTAACATAGAACTTAATATATTTTTCTTCAACGTTATAACCAAAAATTACTGAGCCTTTCTCGGTAAATTTAAAGCTGTTATTTATCAGGTTGGTAAGTATTTGAACAAGTTTTATCTCATCAGTTTCAAAGTAATCGATTGGTGATTCATTCATATTTTGAATGACTAAAGCAATGTTTTTCTCTACAGCAAGGGGCTCAAAGAAATGCTTAAGGTTTGATACGATTTCAGTCATCGAGACACTTGATAATCTTATGGATACTTTCCCTGTTTCAATGGCGGAAATGTCAATTATATCGTTAATGATAAATAGTAATTGATTGCATGCGTTCAGGATTCGCTCTTTGTAAAATACTCTTTGTTCATCATTGGTGTCTTTATTTACAAGAAGTTCTGTAAAACCCATAATTCCATTCATTGGAGTTCTTATTTCATGGGAGATATTGCTAAGAAAAGCTGTTTTTAGTCTTTCGCTCTCTTCTGCTTTTAATGTAGCTTCAAGCAGCACTCTTTCATACTTGCGCCGCTCAAGAATATTAATGGTTAAGTAGATTAAAAGCGATAGGCCAATTAGCAAAATAATAAGTGATGTTATTAAAAGTTGGTTAGATCTATCGGTAATTTCATTCAATGGGATTTCAACCATAGTGTACCATGGTGAATTCGTATTGCCCATTTTTACGGGATAAATTATTCGCAAAACTTTCTTGCCTGTAAACTCCGAAACTGTTTCGTAGGATTTTTCTTTGTCCTTTAGCGTGTTGATAATGTTTGAGTTTGCCGAGCCTTTTAAAAAATCTTTAATATTCCTTTTGCAAACGGTACTATCGGGATGAGATACAATTATGCCGGTGTTTGATATGAGTGAGACATAGCCTGTTTGATAAATGTTAATTGAGTTAAGTTTGTCCTTCAGGCTTTTAAGGTTGATATCTACAGCAACAACGCCATTAAAAGTGTTGTTGTATATAAGCGGAATTACAACCGAAGTTTCATAATAAATCTTTTCGAAACCCCTGTATTGATATTCGTATGGATCGATTAAAACCTCGTGTCTCTTTTTTTTAGGAACAGTGTAGTAATCTTCCTGATAATCAATGATATTATTTTTCTCAGTTTTTATCTCACCATTCGCTCTGAAATACGTTATCGAGAAGCTGCCCGACGATTCGTAATGGTCTTTATTTGAATACTCTTTATCCTTTCCATCGTATGCATTGGGTTCCCATAATAGCCAAATTGCAAGAAAATTCTTATTGTCTTCAAGCGATTTTGTTAGCATTTGGCATAACACCTTTCTCTCAATCTTATTTTTTTTGAGTATCTCAAAGTTTCTTGATAGCTCTCTGGTAACTTCAAATGCGGTAGATAAAAACTTTTCAGTTTCTAGCGATGCTTTTCGCGAGACTTCCAAAGCAATGGTTTTTGAATCGGTATACGCTGCGGAACGCTGCGATTTGCCAACGTAAATAACCAAAAACAGAAATATTAACGCAGTTGAAATTGCCGTAAATACAGCAAATTTAACTTTTAGCGAATTATTGCGCGGGATATTTAAAGGCATTTTTCGGATGATTTTAAAAATGCATTTTACGTAATCATTTAATAAAAATCAAATATTATAGAATTTTTCTCTTATTCTTTTTCATATTATCTGTAATCCCGATTATTCGTATGCTCCTTGAGGTTATTATTAGCCTGATTATTACGGATGTTTATGCTCTTTCATTGTCTGTACGCTTATTACTATTACCTTTGCGCTGAATTTAAAGTGTTATGGAATACATTTACCCAAAAAATTTTGAGGAGAAAGTTGGCTTTGATAAAGTTCGAGAATTGGTTACCTCTCGCTGCCTCTGCCATTTAGGGATTAGAAAGGTTACGGAGGTTTCTTTTAGCTCCGATTTCGTGAATGTAAACCGTTTGATTTCGGAGGTTGATGAGATGAAAACTATTACCTTGATGGATGATAGTTTTCCGGTTGATAACTATATTGATACTACTCCTTTTCTAGAGCGAATTCAACTTCAAGGAACATGGCTCGATGAGCGAGAGCTGTTTGATCTTCGCAAATCACTCGATTCTATTAAGGCTTTGCTTAACTTTTTTCGCCGTGGCGATGAACCGCTTTACCCAAACCTTACAAATCTCACCAAAAATTTATCCTATTATCCATTTGTTACCGATCGGATTGACTCAATCCTAAACAAATTTGGCAAGATTAAGGACAATGCATCGCCTGAGTTAGCAAGGATTCGCATCGAGGTATCATCCAAGCAGGCTTCAATATCAAAACGAATCCAAAGCATACTGAAATCGGCTCAATCCGATGGCTATGTTGAGTCAGATGCCACGCCTTCTATTCGCGAAGGACGAATTGTTATACCTGTTTCGGCCTCGAATAAACGAAAGATAAAAGGTTTTGTTCACGATGAGTCTGCAACCGGAAAAACGGTATACATTGAGCCCGTTGAGGTGGTTGAGCTGAATAACGAGATTCGGGAGCTGGAGTATGCCGAACGTCGAGAGCTGGTCAGGATATTGGTCGAATTCTCAGATTCAATTCGTCCATACATTCCTGAATTGTTATTGGCTTATGATTTCTTGGGTACTATTGATTTTATTAGAGCCAAAGCGCTTTTTGCCATCGATGTAAACGGAGCAAAGCCAATATTGGCTGATAAACCACACATCTACGTACGTCAGGCTAAGCACCCATTGCTTTACCTAACCCTTAAGCGCGAGAAGAAAGAGATTGTTCCGTTGGATATTCAACTCGATAGCAATGAGCGGATCCTGTTGATTTCAGGCCCAAATGCAGGAGGAAAATCGGTTTGTCTAAAGACTGTAGGTTTATTGCAATACATGCTCCAGTGCGGATTTTTACCCTCGTTGCTAGAGAATTCGGAGATTGGAATTTTCGATAAGATTTTTATTGATATTGGCGATGAGCAATCCATCGAGAACGATTTAAGTACCTATAGCTCACATCTTTTGAATATGAAGCAGTTTCTGCGAAATGCCGATTCCAAATCGTTGATTCTTATCGATGAGTTTGGCGCAGGAACCGAGCCAATGGTTGGTGGAGCTATTGCTGAATCTATTCTTCAGCGATTCTGCGAACAGGGAACTTTTGGGGTAATAACAACCCATTATACTAATTTAAAGCATTTTGCTGCTGGTAATCAAGGTGTGGTAAATGGAGCAATGCTTTTTGATGTAAGTAAGATTCAACCGTTATTCAAACTTGAAATAGGTAAACCCGGAAGTAGTTTTGCCTTTGAGATTGCTCGGAAAATTGGATTGCCTGAGGATGTGCTTCAGTCAGCATCATCAAAGGTGGGAGAGGATCATATCAGCTTCGAAAAACATCTGCGTGAAATTTCGCGCGATAAACGTTACTGGGAGAAGAAACGGGACAATATTAGATTGACCAACAAAAAGGTTGAGGAGACCGAAAAGATACTAGAACAGGAACTTCTTGCAATTAAAGCGCAGCGAAAAGAGATTTTTGCTAAGGCAAAAAAGGAAGCCGAACAATTACTTTCTAATACTAATCGACAAATTGAGAACACGATTCGTGTAATTAAAGAAACGAATGCTCACAAGGAGAAAACGAAAGAAGTTCGTGCTGAACTTGCTGAGTTCAAGGATGATTTTGAGAGCAAAATTAATACGCAGGACGAAGCGATTGATCAGAAGATTGAACGATTAAAAGAGAAACAGAAGCGTCGCGAGGAGAATGCTAAAAAGGATAGCCTTAATTCAAATGTTGGAACTCCTGAAAAAATAGAGATTAAAGCTCTTGAAAAGGGTGATAAGGTTAGACTGAAGGATCAGGATATTGTTGGTGAAGTGTTTGAAGTAGGTTCAAAAAATGCCGTAATAGCCTTTGGCAATATGCTTACAAGTATAGATATTGAGAAGTTGGAGTTGATATCATCAAACGACTATCGAAAAGCCAACCGTGAGGTATCACAGCCAAGAACAGGCAGTGGAGTTGATACCCTTAAACGGAAGTTGAACTTTAAAGGAGAGATCGATTTGCGCGGTTTTCGTGCCGAGGAGGCTATTAGAGCATCCCAGGAATTAGTTGATGAAGCTTTAATGCTTGGTGTAAACCAGGTGCGTATTCTGCATGGTAAAGGGAATGGTATTCTTCGTCAGCTAATCCGCGAGTATTTAGCCACACATCCTGGTGTTAAATCGTTTGCCGATGAGCGTGTTGAGTTTGGAGGAACAGGGATTACCATTGTAGTTTTAGATTAGTTCATAACCGTTGATGGTTGAAGAGGAGATAGGTGAGCAAAAAATCAAATAAGACATTTGAAAACCATCTGTCGTCAACGATCACCTGATTTATTTAAAAAAATCATATCTTCGTATTGATAAAATCGTTGCTCCCTGAATGGATATACTTGTATATACTCAAAGGTTAACGCCCCGTGTTGATTATACGATTAGGTTTATCTTCGAAGATATTCTCGGAGTAAGGGTTCGTATAACTTCTTCCTATTCAGAAGCGAAACTGCATTGTGGTGTTCTCGTATCATACTGCATGTTGGCGGTTAAAGACGGAATACATATAGTGCCTCATAATTTAATGATTGAGGATTCGGTTGAGCGTCAAAAAATAGAATTTTTTAAATGGGAGGAGTTGCCCGCTTTTTTTAAAACTTCAAAGGAGGCTGATATCCCTTTTGATCTTTTTGCCGCAGTCTTTTTTTTAATCACTCGATATGAGGAATACCTGTTATTTGAGCCCGATAAGCATAATCGTTTTGCCTCCGACCAAAGCGTTGCCTCGTTAGGCGGATTTTTGTATGAGCCAATTGTTGATCAGTGGACCTATAAATTGGTAAAGAAGATTCAGGATAAGTTTCCGAGTTTTAAGATTAATCCCAAGCGATTTGAATTTATCCCAACCATTGATGTTGATAACGCATACGCATATCAGCATAAAGGGGTTGGTAGAGCGATTTTAGGAACGTTAAGATCATTGTTCACGCTTCGTTTTAGCGATGTAACCAATCGAATAATTGTTTACCTGAACTTAAAGAAAGACCCTTTTGATATTTACGAAAGCGCATTCACTTTGCTTAAGGATTGGCCAAAGACTATTTGGTTTATACTCGTTGGTAAGAACGGTAGGTACGATAGAAACATTCCTGTTCAGCAATACGAAATGCAGAGTTTGATTCATCGAATTGGTGATAAATTTAAAGTAGGGATTCATCCTTCGTACTATTCGGGAACAAGTTATGATCGCGTCAAATTAGAGATAAATGATATTGCTCGGATTTTAAATGTAAATATTAAACAAAGTCGTCAGCACTATCTTCGAATTTTTTTACCAACAACCTATTCCAATTTAGTTCTGCTTGGAATTAAAGAGGACTACTCCATGGGATATTCCGATAGCATTGGTTTTAGGGCTGGTACATGTACCCCTTTCAAATTTTATAATATCAGAGAAGAAAAAGTTCTGGATTTAAAGATTATCCCATTTCAAACAATGGATTATACTCTTTGTGAGCAAATGAGGATGAACCCTTTAGAAGCATTGAATAGCATAATGAATCTTGTTGATAAGGTTTATAAAGTCAATGGAACCTTTGTTTCCATTTGGCATAATGAATATATGTCGGGAATTGCACCTTGGAAAGGGTGGGAGCTGCTAATGCCTTTGGTGCTCGAGAAAGTTAAGAGGTTGCAAAGTGACAATCCAGTATACTAAGCATAACGATATTGATTATCAGAAATGGGATAATTGCATTAGCAACTCATTGAATGGAATTGTTTATGCATACTCATGGTATTTGAATATTGTGGCAGGGGAGTGGGACGCCATTATCGGTGATGATTACAGCGTAGTTTTTCCATTAGTCACGAATCGCAAGTTTGGCATTTCATATATTTATCAACCTCTTTTTACTCAGCAGTTAGGTGCATTTTCATCGAGTAAAGTCGATATGCAAACTCTCGAACAAATATTTGATTCAATTCCTTCAAAAATTAAGTATAAAGAGATAAACCTAAATATTTATAATCGGCTTGATTCTTCCAAGTTCAACTTACAAAATAGAATTACATATCAACTTGATTTGGTTCAACCCTATTTTGCCCTTTCATCAAGTTACAGCGAGAATACTCGAAGGAATATCTCAAAGGCTATTGCAATGGGTGTAAAGGTGGATAAGCGATTACCAGTCGATGAATTTATTGAATTTTATAAAATAAACCTAGTCGTCGCTTTACCTGCCTATGAATTTGAAAAACTTCGAAAAATTGTTCAACTCTCAATCGAGAGAAAAGAAGGAGAGATTTATGCTGCATACACAGCTCAGGGCATTCTTTGTGCTGCAGTCTTTTTTGTGAAAACAAATGGCAAGGTTATTTACCTGTGCGCAGCATCGAGCGAACGTGGAAAGAAGCATAAAGCCATGTTTGCTCTTGTGGATAACTTTATTAATAGCTACTCCGAATCGTTTTTGACGCTAGATTTTGAGGGTTCTAATATCGAGAGTGTCGCTCGGTTTTATGCAAGTTTTGGTGCAAAACCATGTAGTTATCAAAGAGTAGTTATTAATGACTTGCCTTGGTTTGTTAAGCTATTTAAGCGATAATAATTGTTGATTATTTTATTATTCCATCAGGCTTTCAAAGTCAATCTCCGAGATTTTTTTTATATCCTGATAATTTCCATTGATAGAGAAGTAAAGCCTTACTGGTTTTATGCAAAATCATCGTTTTGCAAGAGGTGGGCATGAAAATCTGGCGAGGGTGAGCTGGCTTTGTGGGGGCAGCATCAGATTTTCTTGATTTTTTGATACTTTTTCATCAAGGAAAAAGTATGGAAAGAATACAGATAGAAAACCCAGAGGTCAATATCTATGAGAAGAAAGTTATCTTGCATTAAGAGCCACCGAGTTTATTCCATCAGGCTTTCAAAGTCAATCTCCGACATCTGCTCCGTTTCAATAACTTTTCCCTTTTCGCATTTAAATGTTCTTCCAGGAAATTTTTTAAGCAATGAGTAGTTGTGTGTTGCCATTACTACTGCACGGCCTGTTAGCGATATATCGTGAAGTAATCTCATAATCTCTTCCGATGTTTCAGGGTCAAGGTTTCCGGTAGGCTCATCGGCTAGAATAATTTCAGGATCATTGAGCAATGCTCTGGCGATAACAACCCGTTGCTGCTCGCCTCCCGACAGTTGATGCGGCATTTTGTGATCCTTATTCTGAAGTCCAACCTTTTCGAGGGCATCTTTAATGCGCTGTTCAATTTCCGATTTATTGTTCCACCCAGTTGCTTTCAGCACAAAGAGAAGGTTGTCGGAGATGGTCCTGTCGGGGAGAAGTTGAAAATCTTGAAAAACTATTCCAATCTTTCTTCTCAGGTATGGTATCTGGCTAAGCTTAATTGTTCTTAAGTTGAAATCGGCCACAATCCCATCACCTTCTGTGAGTTCAATTTCTGCTGTAATTGTTTTTATTAAGCTCGACTTGCCGCTTCCGACCTTCCCGATAATATAAACAAATTCACCTTTACCGATTGTAAAACTTACATCGGAAAGAATAAGCTGCTCATCTTGATATAGTGAAGCGTTAGCAATTTCAATTATTGTATCGAGGGCCATGGTATGAGATATTTGCTTGGAAAACGGTTAAACGTATTAAAACTGCTATAAAGATAGGTTGATTTTTGAAGAATGAGCAAATCCATTTCCAAAAAAAACATTGATTTCACTGAAAGAAGAAGGTTAAAACCCAAGTAAATTTAAAGTTTTAACTCAAACCTCGCTAAGCGTAATTTTCAAAACTACGCTTTTTTAAGTAGCGGTATCCTGACCGCTTTATAACAACAACTATTATTTTCTCTGTTCGGCTTAGGCTGCACGCCTAAGTCGAATATATTCTCACAGGCTTTTGCCTGATTTTCGAAGTTCCTCTTTTTTGCAAAACAGGCTACACCTGCTGTAGCTATGGCAAATGCCAATTTTTTCAAAGAACGCTAAGCGAAGGTAGTAAATGGTTGAAAACTCAGGCGCAGCCTGAAAGAATAAATTGGACGCAGGTACGCTCCGCTAACCTACGCCGAAC
>JANYLA010000023.1 GCA_025361485.1 Bacteroidales bacterium | reverse complement strand
TGGAGCAAAAACGTTGGCTATTAAAAGCATCAATATTTATGGTTCCATTGGCATACATTGCAAGTCAGGCTGGTTGGATTGTTGCGGAGGTTGGTCGTCAACCTTGGGTAATTCAGGATATTTTACCAACCAATGCAGCAGTATCAAGTATCGGAGTAGGAGCAGTACAAGTAACATTCTTCCTCTTCCTTATTATCTTCACAACACTACTCATTGCTGAACTGAAGATTATGTTTAAACAGATTAAAATTGGACCTAAAGAAGAAGGAGGAAAATAGTCATGATAGATAGCACGTACATATTATTACAGCAATACTGGTGGTTAATAGTATCACTACTGGGAGCATTATTGGTTTTTCTGCTTTTTGTACAAGGTGGACAAACCCTGATTTACACCCTTGGAAAAAACGAATCGGAACGAACTGTTCTTGTCAACGCACTAGGGCGCAAATGGGAGTTAACCTTTACAACCTTAGTAACATTTGGGGGAGCATTCTTTGCTTCGTTTCCGCTATTCTACTCAACTAGTTTTGGAGGTGCTTACTGGGTTTGGATGGCAATCCTATTCTGCTTTATCATTCAAGCAGTATCCTATGAGTTTAGAACAAAACCCAATAATTTTTTAGGCCATCGAACTTTCGAAGTATTCCTTTTCATCAACGGTTTATTGGGAACGGTTTTACTTGGTACGGCAGTTGCTACATTTTTTACAGGCTCGTTATTTTCCGTTAACAAGATGAACCTTACGAATTTGGCCAACCCAATTATATCGGCATGGCAAACACCATGGCATGGGCTAGAGGCGGCACTAAATCTGCACAATCTCTCTTTGGGGTTAGCTGTTTTTTTCCTATCAAGAATACTTGCACTTCTCTACTTTATGAACAATGTGAATAGCAATGAAATCTTTGCCCGAGCAAAGAAACATCTGCTTTACAATACAATTCCATTCCTTGTATTCTTCTTAACCTTTGTTATTTGGTTAATTCTACGCGATGGTTTTGCAGTTAACCCTGAAAATGGTCAGGTGTTCATGGAGCCATTCAAATATCTTCACAATCTACTTGCCATGCCAATTGTGCTCGCCATGTTTTTAATTGGAGTTGTACTTGTACTTTGGGGTATTGGAAAATCATTGATTACCGATAATTACACTAAGGGAATCTGGTTCACAGGATTGGGTACTGTGCTTACAGTCCTTGCGATTTTCTTAGTTGCAGGATATAATAACACGGCGTATTATCCATCAACCTATAATCTACAAAGTTCACTAACAATTTTCAACAGCACTTCGAGCAAGTTCACCCTAACGGTGATGAGCATCGTTTCGCTGCTTGTTCCGTTTGTGGTGGCTTATATCTGGTACGTGTGGAAATCGATGAATAGCAAAAAAATTGATGCAGATGAGATGAATAGCGAGGGGCATATCTATTAGTTGTTAGTGATTAGTTGACGGTTGAAACCTGCTTGCCGATGGCGTGGTTGTTGTTGACAGTTGACACCCGCTTACCGTTGGCAGGGTGACGGTTGATAATAATAATTAGGAGACTGTGTCTTTTATGAGTTTCCACAGTTATTAATTACAAACTACATTACCTTTTTTTTAAATTATTTTTAGCAATCTTAAGTTTTGCTTCTGCCCGCTTCTTAGCATCCTTCGCACTTATCATTTTAGTCTTACCCCTTGTTAGTAACTGATTTCCATTGCTTAGGCTTTTATTACACTCTTTCAAAGCAGTTTTCAGCTCTTTAAGCTCCCCTTTGTAAGTAGTCTTCAAATCATGCACCGCTGTTTTTGCTTCAGTTCGCTCTTCCTGATCCTTAGCTTTGAGTTGGGCTTCGTAACCTTTAAGATTCTTATTGTGTGATTTTGTGAGGGAATTTATCTCTTTGGTTAACCGTTTTTTTTCTTTAGTCCCGTCTTTAACAAGCTGTTTACCATCCTTAATCATCAGCTCAATTTGTTCTATCTTTTCATTGGCCTGTTCAACGCGAACCAAAGCAGAATCATATCTGTCCTGATTGTCGGGCGAATCACTTGGTTTTGACGCTACAAGTTCAGGAGTTACTCCTGTTAATAGCATAAAAATCAACATGTAGCGAAGTAAAGAATATGTCTTCATACATTATCAGAGCTAAGATTGAATAACAATTATAGCAATCCTTAATATTACAAATATAGTAATTGGATGTTAAATAAAACCTATATGATAAAAGGTTCGTAGATTCAAGAAGCAAATGCAACACAATTGAAGAAATTCACTTTCGGATTACTAAATTCAAGGTTCTTCCTAGGTCTTCTGTTAATTTTGTGCTGTATTTGTTTTATTAATTCTTCATCAAAGTTATTAAAATTAGTTTGTTTAGGTATGTATTGCCTGATTAATTTGTTGGAATATTCACTCAGCCCTCTTTCCCATGAGGAATAGGGGTGTGCAAAATAGAAATCAGCCTGCAACTTTTGTGCAATTCTTTCATGTTTCGCAAACTCAGAACCATTGTCGCTGGTTATAGATTTTACGCTGTTTTTGTATGGCAACAACATTTCTACAACCGTATCAGCAAGACTTTCGGCGTTTTTGCCATTCTTAAGCTTGCGTATCATTACCATCGCGGTTTTTCGCTCTACGATGGTAACCATTGCTCCTTTATTATTTTTTCCTACAATAAGGTCTATTTCCCAATCGCCAAATCGTTCTTTATTGTTAATTATTTCAGGTCTATCTTCGATGGACACCTTGTTTTTAATAACCTCGTGCCGGCCAGTCACAGGACGCTTCCTGTGTTTCAGCTTGTGCCTCAGTTGTTTATATATTTCTCCGCCCCTGAGTTTATCTTCCCTGATATATTGATATATTCTTTCGTGAGAAACCATCTCTATGCCATTCTTATCACAGTACCCCTTTATCTGTTCTGGAGACCATTGTTCTTCTTTAATCCATTTGTCTATAAGTTTTTGTTTGCCAGAATCAAATTTACGTTGTTTACAGAAGCGCTCCTTGCGCTCTTCTGCCAGCTCATTGGCGAAATCGGGGTTGTAAACTCCTGGTTTTCGACCATTGCGATTTGTTTCCCGATAAACTGTGCTTCTGTCAACCCCTAATAATTTCGCAACTTCACTTTTTGATTTACCGCATTCTAAAAATGCTTTTAATGCGTACCTTTGCGCTAATGTTAATTGTTTCATCTTTAATTTTTTAGACGAAAACAAAGGTCGAACATTTGCATTAAGAGAGAAAATGTCTTTCGGGCTTTTCTCTCTTTCCTTCATTCCGCTATCGCTGCATTTCGGAAAGAGAGAAAATCAATCATTGTTGCATTTACTAATTGAATTTTTC
>JANYLA010000012.1 GCA_025361485.1 Bacteroidales bacterium | reverse complement strand
TGTCGGATTTCGACCTCTTTTCTCCCAGTAAAGTTTCAATGATTACACGCTCAGAAAGGGTCAGTCTGACGAACTTTTTTGCTTCCATACAACAAATCTAAAAAGATTAGTTTGTTGCGATAGGTTCGTGAACTCAGTATTACTATTTATTATCTTTTGTAACGTTTGGTTCTATATAAATGAATTAAGCAGATTACTTATATTATTGAAATCCACAAAATAATTTACTTTTACTATAAGTAAATCCTTTCAATACAATGTTGAAAACCATTATATGCTGCTAATTTGATAAAAATATGAAAAGACTATCCTTTATTGCAATCGTTAGCTTTCTCCTTATATTATTTTCAATAAGCAGTTCTGCACAGCTTATTAAAGCAATAAAAAAAGGCAATGTTGAAGAGGTAAAGAAGCTTATTGCTGAAGGTGCTGATGTGAATAAGAATCAAGCTTTTAGTCCAAATTGGCCACCTTTGTACTTTGCAATATATGGGAATCATCTTGAAATAGTTCGATTATTGCTTGATAAAGGAGTTGATGTTAATCGTTGCTTTGAGGTTACTAATAATTCATGCTGGCGACCTATACACGTTGCAATTGCTAAAGGAAATGCGAAGATTGTAAAACTATTACTAGAAAGAGGAGCAGATATTCATCTGTCAGATAACCCGCAGCATAAAACTACAATGCAAATGGCTCAGGCAAATGGTTCTGCTGCCATAATTAGTATGCTGAAAAATGTTGAAAATGAACTGAATGCTGGCCTGTCAATTAATAATGGTAAGACAAAACCTGTGATAGAGAATCAAATTATTGCTACACCCTCTGATGTGGATATTAACATCCCAATAAACAATATAACTAAACCATACACCTACGCACTTATTATTGGCAATGAGGATTATAGCTCATACCAAACTGGATTAAGCACAGAAGTAAATGTTGATTTTGCAATAAACGATGCAAAAGTGTTCAAAGAATATTGTATCAAAACACTTGGTATTCCTGAGAAACAAGTAAAACTGTTAACCAACGCAACATCAGGGCAAATGAGCCAAGGGATAGCTTGGTTGAATAATCTTTCTAAGGTTGATAATGGTAAAGCGGAGCTAATTTTCTACTACTCAGGTCATGGTTTACCCGATGAGCAAACAAAGGAACCCTACTTAATACCAGTTGATATAAGTGGTAATAATATTCCCCTTGCAATTAAACTTTCGGATATCTACAGTAAACTTAACGAGTTCCCCTCAAAGAAAGTATCAGTATTCCTCGATGCCTGCTTTAGTGGCGGGGCAAGAAATCAAGGGTTAATTGCGATGAAAGGGGTGAAGGTAAAGCCTAAGGAAGGTACAATAACTGGAAATATGGTAGTACTTGCATCGAGCACAGGAGTAGAATCATCGGGCGTATATAGGGAAAAGCAACATGGGTATTTGACCTACTACTTCCTGAAAAAATTACAGGAAACTAAGGGCGATATTACCTATAGAGAACTGTCTGATTTTGTAATTGAAACGGTGAGGAAGGAAACAACATTAAATGGTAAAACTCAAACTCCTCAGGTTAATTTTAGCCAAAATGTAGAAGATTTATGGGTGAAATGGACTTTTAAATGAATGTATTTAGCTATCAAAGTCCTTTCTCAATGCCTTCTTTTCTGATTTCTGACGCTTATCCTCTAATCGCTTTGCTTTTGCTTTAAATGGCACTTTTGTTGGTTTTCGTTTTTTAGGTGTAGTTAACGCTTTACTTATTAAGGTATAAAACTTCTCAACGGCTTTCTCCTTATTCCCCAGCTGCGAACGCTCCGATTGCGAAACGATAATCAATGCACCATCATTGTTGATTCGCGTGGCTAACTTATCAATAATAATCTCTTTCTCCTCATCTGTTAAAACGCACGATTCGTTAATGTTGAATCGCAGTTCAATCTTTGAGCTGACTTTATTCACATTTTGCCCACCCGGTCCACCACTGCGAGATGCACTAAACTTAAATTCTTTCGAGAAGTCTCTATTTATAATATTTTCGAACATCTTTAATTAACTATTTCGAACTTGAACAATCTTTGCTGCAATGCTAATAGCTATTTCAGCAGGGGTTTGGCTTTTTATTGATAATCCAATAGGAGAGTCAACTTTGGCGAAATCATCATTGCTGAAACCTACTTGACGTAGGTTGTCATAGATGCTCTCTACCTTATGTTTGCTACCAATCATGCCTAGATACTTCAAATTTTTAGATAGTAACTGTTTCAGTATAATTTGATCGAATTTATGACCAAAACTCATGATTGCAACGTAGCTATTCTCACCTTCGGTGACTAGATCTCCAATATTATGGTAATCGATAATCTGCTTGATATTAGCAAATTGGTTGCTATTATAAGTAGATAAATCGGTGCGGTTGTCATAAACAACAACCCTGAAATCAAGCATTCGAAGGATTTGGCTTAGCGGAACGCTAATATGGCCAGCACCAAATATGTAGAAAGTATCTTTAAGACCAATTGGTTCGCTGTAACCCCAATTTTCAGAATCGATAATTGATGTAAGTGGCGAATTATCTGAATTACCTGTTATAAACGATAGTCCAACTTTATTAAGGCATAGCGTGCCATTTTTGCCACTATTTATTGATTTAATAATTTGCTCAATTACTACTGCTTGCGAATTATCTAGAGGAATAAATGCATGAGTTTGCTCACCTGAGCAGATCATTCCTGATTTATCATGCTCGGCTTCAGGGTCGTGAATTTGGCGCTTAATAAAAGGTTTATAATGGTTGTCTTTTAGCATCTTGCGTGCAAGTTCAACCATATTGTACTCCATCACTCCGCCACCCACAGAACCATTAATATCACCGGTTTCGGAAACCGCCATCTTAAAACCAACTCTGCCTGGACTACTTCCTTTACATTCAATAACAATAATAAGGTATACGCGCTTCTTGAGCGAAAGTTGTTCGTGAGTAAAACTCCAAAGTTCCATTTTAATAGCTTTAATTCTCGTGATTTAGATAATATCGATGTAAAATTAAAAAGATATTGGTTTTAAACATCGGATATTCTTAGGAGTTGGAAAATATAAGTTCAGTACGCATTAATAATAATATCATCTAGAAATATATTCTATTAAGTATTGATTTATATGAGTAATAATTCTAAATAGAGAAGATAATAGTATATTTATATCCTATAAATAGCAACTAATTATCAATATCAATAACTTTGGCCTAGTTAAAAGAAAAATAATATGGACAATATCTTTCAAAGAATAAACGAGTTATCGGAGAAGTATCGCGATTATACTGCCGAAAACCTATCGAAATTGGTAAAAATCAAATCTTTAAGCACTCAGGAGAAAGAAGTTCAACTTGAACTGAAGCGTCAGATGGAAGAGGCTGGTTTTGATGAGGTTAAGATTGATGGTTTGGGTAATGTGATTGGTCGCATTGGAAATGGAAAGAAGATTCTTGCTATCGATGGTCATATGGATACCGTTGATATGGGCAATATGGACAACTGGAATTTCAATCCGCTTGGTGGTGAGATTAAAGATGGTTTCGTTCATGGTCGTGGTACAGTTGATCAAGAGGGTGGACCAGCTGCTTTTGTAACTTCTGGAAGAATATTGAAAGAGCTAGGTTTTGATAAAGATCTTACCATTTACTTCGTTGGTAGCGTAATGGAAGAGGATTGCGATGGCCTTTGCTGGAAGTACATTGTTGAAGAGGATAAGATTAAACCTGATTTTGTAATAAGCACAGAACCTACAAACCTTAATATCTACCGTGGTCATAGGGGAAGGATGGAGATGCATGTTCATTTCTATGGCGTTTCATCGCATGGTTCGGCTCCAGAGCGTGGAAAAAATGCAATTTATATGGCTTCTAGAGCCGCTCTAGAGATTGAGAAATTAAATGAAAGATTAAAGTTCGATGAGTTCCTAGGAAAAGGTAGCGTTACCATTTCTGAAATCGTTTCTGGAAGTCCATCACTTTGTGCTGTTGCTGATTATGCTCGTGTTCACCTCGATAGACGCTTAACTTGGGGCGAAACGAAGGAGTCTGCCGTTAAGGAGGTTGAAGAGGTTGTAAAAGGCATGAATGCAAAGGTTGAAGTTCTAAACTACTCTGAAAAAGCCTACACAGGCTTAGAGTATGGAATGGAGAAATACTATCCAACTTGGAAAATGCCTGTTGAGCATGAAGTTGTTCAAACGGGAGTGAAAGCCTTTAAGAACCTATTCAATAAGGAAGTAAAGGTTGATAAATGGACATTCTCAACCAATGGAATTATGACCTGTGGAACTTATGGAATTCCAACCATCGGTTTTGGTCCTGGTAACGAGGTTTTGGCGCATGCTCCAAACGAAAAAGTACCTGTTAATGATCTTGTTATTGCATCGGCGTTTTATGCTGCTTTTGCATATGAATTATGTAAATGATAAACGAAAAGATAAAAGTGAAAAATAATATGAATCTAAAGAATAAAATCGAAGACTTAAGTAAGTTTAAGTCTGAACTGTACAAGAAGGATTTTCTTCTAACATGGGAGAAAAAAGAGAAGGATTTGAAGATTGTACTTGAGGTTGCAGCAATCCTAAAAGAGATGCGTGCGCAAAATATCTCTCCAAGAGTATTTGACTCAGGACTTGCAATTTCTAACTTCCGCGATAACTCAACCCGTACTCGCTTTTCATTTGCATCTGCAAGTAACCTTCTAGGGTTAGCAGTTGCCGATTTAGATGAGGAGAAATCGCAGATTGCACATGGCGAAACAGTTCGCGAAACTGCTAACATGATCTCTTTCATGTCCGATTTCATCGGTATTCGCGATGATATGTTTTTGGGCGAAGGAAATAAGTACATGCGTGAGGTAGGAACTGCTCTAGATGAAGGATTTGAAAAAGGTGTTCTTCCATCACGTCCAGGCATTGTGAATTTACAATGCGATATGGATCACCCAACCCAATCGATGGCCGATTTAATGCACCTTCAGGATGTATATGGTTCGCTTGAGAACTTAAAAGGCAAAAAGATTGTTATGAGCTGGGCTTATTCACCAAGCTATGGTAAACCACTTTCTGTACCACAAGGTATTATTGGATTGATGTCACGTTTTGGAATGAATATTGAATTTGCTTATCCTGAGGGTTATGGCCTAATTCCTGAGATTGTTGATATTGCAAAGAAAAATGCACAACAAAGCGGTGGCTCTTTAAACATCAGCCATTCAATGGAAGATGCTATGAAAGGTGCTGACATTGTTTATCCTAAGAGTTGGGCGCCATATCATATCATGCAACAACGTACAAAACTTCTAATGGCGGGCGATAAACCAGGCCTTAAGGACTTGGAGCAGGTTTGTCTTGCCAATAACGCTAAGTTCATGAACTGGGAGTACGATGAGGCTAAAATGAAGACCACCAAGAATGGAAATGCACTTTACATGCATTGTTTACCTGCCGATATCAGCGATGTTTCAT
>JANYLA010000114.1 GCA_025361485.1 Bacteroidales bacterium | reverse complement strand
AAACTCATACTTTAATTTCTACTTCGACTCCAGATGGAAGTTCGAGCTTCATTAGGGCATCGATGGTCTTCGGGGTGGAGCTGTAGATGTCGAGTAAACGCTTGAAAGAGCTGAGTTCAAATTGCTCTCTCGATTTTTTGTTAACGAACGTGGAGCGGTTCACAGTGAATATCCGCTTGTGTGTTGGTAGCGGAATAGGACCACTCACCACAGCGCCTGTTGCTTTTACGGTCTTGACGATTTTCTCGGCAGACTTGTCAACCAGGTTGTGGTCATACGATTTTAGTTTAATTCTAATTTTCTGGCTCATTGTTATTACTGCTAAGTAATTTCTTATTCTTCGTCCTTAATAACTTTACCACTTGTGCTTTCAATTATCTCCTTGGCTAGTGATTGTGGAACCTCTGAGTAATGAGAGAATTCCATAGTTGATGTAGCCCTTCCGGAGGTAAGTGTTCGGAGTACGGTTACGTATCCAAATTGTTGTGAAAGTGGTACTTTAGCTTTAATTACTCGGGCAACACCTTTAGATTCCATACCGGTGATTTGTCCACGGCGTTTGTTGAAATCGCCGATAACATCTCCCATGTACTCTTCGGGGGTTACCACTTCAACTGACATGATTGGCTCAAGAATAATTGGGCTTGCTTTAGGACAGGTATGACGGAAAGCCTGACGAGCACAAATCTCGAACGATAGTGCATCGGAGTCAACCGCATGGAAAGATCCATCCTTTAGGGTAACTTTCATGCTTGGCATGGTATAACCTGCAAGAACCCCATTCTTCATTGCGTTTGTAAATCCTTTCTCAATTGAAGGAATATATTCCTTAGGGATGTTTCCACCCTTAACGTCATTTATAAACTGTAAACCATCAACTCCCTCATCGGCCGGTCCGATTTCAAATACGATATCAGCAAATTTACCTCTACCACCAGATTGCTTCTTGAACACTTCGCGATGGTTAACGGCTTTTGTAATCGTTTCTCTATAGGCAACCTGAGGTGCGCCTTGGTTGATATCAACGTTGAATTCTCTTCTTAGACGATCCACAATTATCTCAAGGTGAAGTTCGCCCATCCCACTGATAATGGTTTGTCCACTATCTTCATCGGTTTTAACCCTAAATGTTGGATCCTCTTCAGATAGCTTATTTAAAGCCAACCCGAGCTTATCCATATCTTTTTGAGTTTTTGGCTCTATGGCTAAACCGATAACTGGCTCTGGGAATGTCATTGACTCAAGCGCAATTAAATGCTTTTCGTCGCAAACAGTATCTCCAGTTCGTAAATCTTTGAATCCTACGCATGCACAGATATCGCCTGCTTCGCAGAATTCTATCGGGTTTTGTTTATTGGCATGCATTTGGTAAAGGCGACTTATACGATCCTTTTTACCATTACGAACGTTATAAACATAACTACCGCTATCCAGTTTTCCTGAGTAAACACGTATGAAAGCTAAACGACCAACATAAGGGTCGGTAGCAATTTTAAATGCTAGCCCACAGAATGGTTCTTTAATATCGGGTTTGCGAGTCTCTTCTTTTTCTGTATCAGGATTAATCCCAGTTACACCTCCTTTATCCATAGGACTAGGTAGGAATGCAATAACCGCATCGAGTAATCTTTGAACACCTTTGTTTTTAAAAGCTGCACCACAAAGCACTGGAATAACAGTCATGCTGATAGTCGCTTTGCGAATGGTCTCCATCATTTCAGCCTGGGTGATTGACTCAGGATCGTCGAAGAAACGCTCAAGTAGGTCATCGTTAAATCCAGCAACAGCCTCAATTAACTTAGCGCGCCATTCGGCTGCTTCCTCTTTCATATCAGCAGGAATTTCTTCGTATCTGAAATTAAGAGTTTTGGTAATTGGGTCATCAAACCAGATTATTGCCTTGTTCTCAATGAGGTCAATAACACCTCTAAATGATTCTTCAGCACCAATCGGTAGCTGAATGGGAACGGGATTTGCACCTAATTTTTCTTTTATTTGGCTAACCACTGATAAATAGTCGGCTCCGGTGCGATCCATCTTGTTGATGAAGGCAATTCGCGGAACACCATATTTATCGGCCTGACGCCAAACAGTTTCACTTTGGGGTTCAACACCACCAACAGCACAAAATGTAGCGACTGTTCCGTCAAGAACACGCAATGAACGTTCTACCTCTACGGTAAAATCAACGTGACCTGGGGTGTCGATGATATTAACTTGATATTGCTGATCGTTGTACTTCCAAAAAGTGGTAGTTGCAGCAGATGTTATGGTAATACCTCTCTCCTGCTCTTGAACCATCCAGTCCATAGTAGCAGCGCCATCGTGAACCTCTCCAATTTTATGTGTTTTACCTGTATAATAGAGAATACGCTCAGTGGTAGTTGTTTTACCAGCGTCGATATGCGCCATGATCCCTATGTTACGAGTAAACCTTAAATCTCTGCTCATTCTATAATCCTTCTATCTCTTAAATTTCTCAACTACTAAAATCTGAAATGAGCAAAAGCTTTATTAGCTTCAGCCATTTTATGCATATCCTCTTTCTTCTTGTAAGCAGCTCCTTCTTCGTTGAAAGCAGCCATAATTTCAGCAGCAAGCTTATCGCTCATGCCTCTACCTGTACGCTTACGTGAATAAAGAATCATGTTTTTCATTGAAAGAGATATCTTACGATCGGGGCGAACTTCCATTGGAACTTGGAATGTAGCACCACCAACACGGCGACTCTTAACTTCTACCGCAGGGGTAATGTTCTCAAGCGCTTTCTTCCAGATATCAAGAGGAGCCTTTTCAGAGTCCTTCATCTTAGTGGAAACAATTTCTAACGCATCGTAAAAGATATTAAACGATACGCTCTTCTTCCCGCTTAACATTAACATGTTAACGAAACGAGTTACCAAAGTATCGTGAAACTTTGGATCGGGAAGAATAATTCGTTTTTTTGGTTTAGCTTTTCTCATTGCTATTAAATCTTCAAGAGTTTAACTTATTTTTTCTTAGGTCTCTTAGTACCGTACTTCGAACGTCGTTGGTTTCTACCTTCTACGCCTGAAGCATCGAGAGTACCTCGAATTAAGTGGTAACGAACACCGGGTAAATCTTTTACCCTGCCACCACGAATTAGCACAATTGAGTGCTCTTGAAGATTGTGACCTTCACCAGGAATGTAGGCATTTACCTCCTTACCGTTGGTAAGCCTAACCCTTGCCACCTTTCTCATAGCCGAATTCGGCTTTTTAGGAGTAGTGGTGTACACACGTACACATACCCCGCGTCTTTGCGGACAAGAATCAAGCGCAGGCGCTTTGCTCTTATCTACCAGCTTTGACCTTCCTTTTCTTACTAGCTGTTGAATTGTAGGCATATAAACACTATATATTTAATTAAAAATACGTTATAAAATGGGTTCGCAAAGGTATTCGTTTTTTTCAAAATACCACCATTTCCAATCTTTTTTTTATTGCTAATTAATCAATTAGGTCAATAAATGTTAGAGAGGGCGCAAAATTAGTGCATTTAAATCAATATACAAGCGCTAATCTAAGTATATTCATAAAGTTAGGAACAAGGTAAAAATAAATTGATACGATAACTATTGCCCAAAACAATAACGCTCTATATTTCTGATACATATGTACTGTTTAGCGGAAATAATCTTTAGAAATAAATATTTTTTTAAAGCAAGTCGCTAAGGATTAAGCAAATTGGTTTCTTGTATGAACTTAACTGCGGTAAAATGCTGTTTATATCAAAATTTTACTATTTTTGGAAGGTTTAAAAATTAAGGTTACGTCTAAATTGTAGTAATAAAAGCAGTATACCTTATTATATAAGAACATTTTTTACATGAGTTAAACTTTTTTCCATTAACAATTTTAATACTGTCTTAAGGATGAAAACTTATCTTACTAATCAAATCAAGAATGTGGCCCTGCTAGGAAATACCGGCTCTGGCAAAACACTTTTGGCCGAGTCGATGATGTTTGAGGGTAAAGTTATTGAACGAAAAGGGACTATTGAAGGGAAGAACACTGTTTCGGATTACTCTGAGATAGAACAACAAAATCAACGTTCCATTTTTTCCACTATCCTTTATACCGAATTCCTCGATCGTAAGCTAAATATTATTGACACTCCGGGTTCCGATGATTTTGTTGGAGCAGTTATTTCAGCCATGCGCCCAACAGATACTGTCATCATGGTTATTAACTCACAGTATGGTGTTGAGGTTGGTACTGAAATATTCAATCGCCACGCCGATAATATGCACAAGCCAATGGTTATTGCTATAAACCAGCTTGATCATGACAAAGCTAACTTTGATCAAACTTTAGAATCGGTTAAGCAAACCTTTGGGAAAAAAGTAGTTCAGGTTCAATACCCTATTAATCCAGGCGCAGAGTTCAACGCTTTTATAGATGTGTTGACAATGAAACTCTACAAGTTCAAAGGCGATACTGGTATTCGTGAGGAGTTCCCAATCCCTGCTGAAGAGATGGATAAGGCAACTGAACTTCACAATATACTTGTTGAAGCTGCTGCTGAAAATGATGAGACCTTAATGGAGAAATTCTTTGAGCAAGGAACTTTAAGCGAAGATGAGATGCGTAAAGGTTTATCAGTGGGTCTAACCAATCGTAACTTATTCCCAGTATTTTGCACATCAGGAAAACGCAATATTGGAACAAAACGTTTGATGGATTTCATTCTTAACGTTGCTCCATACCCACATCAAGTTGCAATGCCAAAGCATGAAGGCGATAAAGAAGTTAGTTGCGATGAGTCAGCTCCAACTTCCCTATATATATTTAAAACTTCCATTGAACCACATATTGGGGAGATCAACTACTTCAGAGTAATGTCTGGAAAAGTTACCGAGGGCATGGATTTGGTGAATAGCAATAATGATGTGAAAGAGCGTATAGCACAACTTTTTGTGGTTGCTGGCAAAAATCGCAACAAGGTGACTGAAATGGTAGCTGGTGATATTGGTGCAACCATTAAATTGAAAAGCACCAAAACAAACCACACCCTTGCTGTTTCTGCGCTTAATGGTATTAAGTACGAATCGATGGTTTTCCCTAACTCAAAGTTCCGCACAGCGATTATCGCAAAAAATGATGGCGACACTGAAAAAATGGGTGAACTTCTTAACCGTGCACATCAAGAAGATCCTACCATTATTGTCGAACACTCAAAGGAGTTACGTCAAATAATTGTTTCAGGTCAAGGGGAGCACCATTTGAACATCTTGAAATGGCATTTATCTCATCTGCACAAGATTGAAGTTGAATTCATAGCGCCACGTATTCCTTACCGTGAAACAATTACCAAAATTGCTACCGCTGATTACCGTCATAAAAAACAATCGGGAGGTTCGGGTCAATTCGGCGAAGTTCACATGGTGATTGAGCCACATATTGAAGGTGCGCCTGCTCCATCAAAGTACAAAATTGGTGGTAAAGAGGTGAACATCAGCGTGAGAGGAACCGATGAGGTTAAACTCGAATGGGGTGGAAAACTTATTTTCTACAACTGTATTGTTGGTGGTGCTATTGATGCTCGTTTTTTACCTGCTATATTAAAAGGTATCATGGAGAAGATTGAACAAGGTCCGCTAACCGGCTCATACGCTCGCGATATCCGTGTTGCGGTTTATGATGGTAAGATGCACCCCGTTGACTCAAACGAAATCTCCTTTAAACTTGCTGGCCGTAACGCATTTAAGCAGGCATTTAAAGATGCTGGTCCTAAAATTATGGAGCCGGTTTATGATGTTGAAGTTCTTGTGCCATCGGATAGAATGGGTGACGTAATGAGTGATTTGCAGAACCGCCGTGCTATTATCATGGGAATGGGAAGCGATAAGGGCTTTGAAATTATCAACGCTCGTGTACCACTTGCCGAGATGAACAAGTATTCAACTACTTTATCATCGTTAACTAGCGGACGTGCTACCTATAATATGAAGTTTGCTGCCTACGAACAGGTACCTTCGGATGTTCAGGATAAACTGCTTAAAGCTTACGAGGCTGAACAGGAAGAGGAATAGAGAATACCCTAAACCAACTATATTTTTTTCAATATAAAAGGGTGCGAAAGGCACCCTTTGTTTTTTCATCAAAATTAAAACTACTATATTATATGGTATTGTTTTCAACACAAAACTGCATACTTTTGCATTTCAATTAAAAGTTAATAAAATGAAATCAGCAGAGATACACACCGCCAAAGGTGTAATGAAGGTAAACTTCTACCAGGAGGATGCACCCGCTACCGTTGCAAACTTTGTAAAACTAGCCAAAGAGGGTTTTTACGATGGGTTAGCATTCCACAGGGTAATCCCAAATTTTGTGATTCAGGGCGGATGTCCTTTCTCAAAGGATGCTAATAGCCCAAAGGCTGGAACGGGTGGTCCAGGCTATAAAATCGATTGTGAATTAACAGGTGGAAACCAGTATCACGATCGCGGAGTTTTATCAATGGCTCATGCTGGTCGCAATACAGGAGGATCGCAATTCTTTGTTTGCCATGGTCGTCAGAACACACAGCATCTTGACAGGCAACACACCTGCTTTGGCAAAGTTTATGAAGGTCTTGATGTTATTGATGCCATTAAAGCAGGAGATAAGATTGAGAAGATAGTTATAGTTGAAGCGTAACGCTGCCGTGTATCATAAAGAATGTTTTTAAAACAATCTCGTTTACTATTTGCAGATATTTTGGAATGGAATGATGGAATAATGGAATATTGCCTGCCTGTCGGCAGACGGGATGAGAATTGCAAGTATCAACCCCATTATTCCACTATTCCATTGTTCTATCAAACTTCTATATCGCTAAAGATCATACATTATTGTCAATGAATCGAAAAATCTTCAACTTCTTCGTTCTCACGATCACAATACTTCTTGTAAATCTGCTTACAACCTTTATTGCCGATTATCTGATGAAATATAGAGACCATAATAATTACTTGAGATTCACTGCAATTGGAATGGGTGTAATTGTTGTGGTTTTTTATCCTGCCTTTGAATACCTGAATGGAATTATTGAGAAATTTACAACTAGGTTTTTAAAAAAGGGAAATAACCTATTTGGTCGAATTCTTGGGGTATACATTACCTTTTTTGTTATGCTCTTTACGCTTTACTGTGTTTATGCCCATATTTGGTTTAATATTAATGTTTTAAAGATAATTTTCAACGGAATTATAAATTAGCTTCTAGCTTTGTTCGCAACCTTATACTCTCAAAAATCATCTCTGTAATATCTAATTAAAATGATATGAATAGATTTATGGTAGGTTTGCTTTTATTCATCTCAACCTTGGCTCTACCTTGCTGTAAAGAAAAGATTGATTCGATCGGCAAACAAGAGAATGACAACGCAAAGATTGACACTATAAACTTTAAGCACTCGATGAAAGGGTGGGAACTTTATTGTTGGCCGATAGATTCTAAATGGAAATATTCATTATTAGTTGGGACAAATGCAGTAAAAACACTATCACAAGTTAAAGCCAATCCGATTAGCATTATCGGTGAGGACTCATTAAAAGCAGTAATAAACAAGTTGCCAAAAGGAGAAGAAGTATTTTGGATTGGTAAACTTTGGCTTGAAAATACTTGGAGATCGGGTTCTGGAGACATTAAACTGCCTCCAAGAATTATTCAGCTAGAGATTAAAGAGTACTGTGATAGCAAAGATATTAAATTGATTATTGAGGAATAGCTTTGTCTGCTTATTACAAGTGGTTTGAAACAACAAACGTCATCACTTGTTAACGTATCAACTCGTAAGTAACTATCTTACCCTAAACAGATATAGGAAACCTTTGTACGGTCCACCTTTGTAGGATCGATCATCCCACCCTTTAGCAACAATAATATAGTAGTATACTCCTTCAGGAGCATCCCGTTTGCTTCCGTCTATTCTCCCGTCCCAACCTATCCAATCATTTGGATTTCCATTGTAAGAATATACTAATGCTCCCTGTCGGCTAAAAATTGAAACTCTAAACGACTTAATTGATGCCGTATTATTTTTAATATCTTTAATCACAAAGTACTTGTTCTCGGCTCCATTAGGTGTAAAAACGTTTGGGATAGCATTCGGTTTAATGGATGATGATTCAACCTTAACCTCAACGATCATCGTATCGCGACAACCCGATGTAACATTATAGGCAATATGCTCAACCGGAAATGTCCCAGGCAGTAGTTTTTTAGCAGGAATAATATCTATTCCATCTGAGGTTTTATATCCCTCGCTCCAAATAATGCTATCGCCGCTCTTTTTAAAGAGATCGGCATCATTAATAATTTGCCAAAAAACCGAATCGGCATTTACCGATTTTGTATCAAACTTTAGCGCTAGCAACGCTTCCCCGCTGTTTCCTTCAGTCCATGTATTGTCGGCATCCTTGTCAACATAAAGTGTAAAATCAGCCTTCGCGGCCTTCGCGGGTAATACATCGGTCTCGCTTTTTAGATCTCGCCCGAATGGATTTTTTATAGCAATATCATACTTAGAATCGTGAAGTGGAGCCGGATTGCCAATAGTTAAGACAAGCGAATTTGCAGAAAGATCAGGGTTACTGTTCCAAACAATATTATTAAAATACTCGTTTCCAAAAGTATTATTTCTAAGTTGACTTGTGCTAGAACTTTTGATATCCCAATACGGAAAGATATTTTCGTTCCTAAGGCTTAATGCGCTTGGCAATGTTTTTGTAATAATCTCCAGAAAATCGCACCCATTGTAGATATCGAGGCTAGTAATTACAACATCATCAATCATCACCCAACAAAAGAAAGTCGTATCTTTTAGATCGGAAACTCGTGTGACTGTGACTTTATATCCGCCTCTGCTTAAGTCGGTCAAGTTCGATTCAGGCACATTCGTTTCAGCTAGTCCATATGCAACAAAGCGTGATGCAATAGGTTTACTAGGATCGTACTTGTACCACTGAAAATTCGAATTTGAACCATCAGAATATTTCGCTTTAAGACTTCCCTTTTTAGGCATTGCAGCAGAAGAAAAGAAAACAAAAATAGAATCCTGTTGAACACCAATTTTTGTGTATTTGGTGGCATCAGCCCAATCTCGACCCGGAGCAGAAATTTGTGCAAAAGACAATGTCGATAGGCCAAGCAGAATTACGATGATTTGAATTTTATATATTATGTTACGTTTTGTCATCAATCAAAATCAAATAAGACACAATATTAGTAAAAAATATGGTTGACAGTTAACAGTTGACAGTTGACAGAAAAAAAATGTATTGTTGATAGTTAATTAGCCGCTTCTTTAACTTCTCAGACTTCTTTTACTTCCTTCATCCGTATTGATAAATAAACCCCTCGCTTTCCAAATTATTGCCTTTGTCTAAAAGAATGTTAACAACAAATTATATCAACGCTTGTAAGAATGAACCGTGGCAAGTACATTTGTTCGCTAATTAAAAAACGAAAGGGTCAATAGTGCATTTTCTTGAAGAGTTAAGTGGCGTTCAGCGCGAAGCGGCAACATCAATCGAGGGTCCAAGCCTAGTAATTGCAGGAGCAGGATCGGGTAAAACCCGAGTTCTTACCTATAGAATTGCCCATTTGCTTACTCAAGGGGTTCCTCCCTGGTCAATTCTTGCATTAACCTTTACCAACAAAGCGGCTAAAGAGATGAAGGAGCGCATTGCAAAGGTGGTTGGAGAGAAAACTGCATCACAGCTCTGGATGGGAACCTTCCACTCAATTTTCTTAAAGATTTTAAAGTACGATGCCGATAAGCTAGGTTACTCCAAAACCTTTTCGATTTACGATACCACCGACTCAAAAAACCTTGTCAACTCGATCATCAAAGAGCTGAACCTCGATACTCAGATCTATAAATCGGGCGAGGTTTTTGGCAGAATTTCTTCGGCAAAGAATAACCTGATTACGCCACAGGCCTACGCATCAAATACAAATTTGGTCGCGTTCGACAGGCAGAACCGCAAGCCTGAGATTGCCAAAATTTACTCGATGTACGCACAGCGATGCTATAAAGCATCGGCTATGGATTTCGATGATCTTCTGCTAAACACCAATATCCTTTTCCGTGATTTTCAGGATGTTTTAGAAAAATATCAGCAAAAGTTCAAGTATATTCTGGTTGATGAGTATCAGGATACAAACTACTCGCAATACCTAATTGTAAAAAAATTGGCAGCCCAGCACCAAAATGTTTGCGTTGTTGGCGACGATGCTCAAAGCATCTACTCGTTCCGTGGAGCTAAGATTGAGAATATTCTAAACTTCCGTAATGATTATCCAACGTATAAACTATTTAAACTAGAGGAGAACTACCGGTCGACGCAGAATATTGTTAACGCAGCGAACAGCATAATTGCAAAGAATAGCAAGCAGATTAAGAAAGCATCCTTCTCATCCAAAGAAGCGGGTGATAAAATAAAGGTTTTAAAAGCGTTTACCGATCAGGAGGAGGGCTATATAGTCGCCTCCGAGATTTTGACTATCATTCAGCAAGAACATATTCCTTATAAAGATTTTGCCATTCTTTACCGCACCAATGCCCAATCGCGAATATTTGAGGAGGCTTTACGCAAGAGAAATATCCCCTATCGGGTTTATGGCAGTTTATCGTTTTACCAGCGCAAAGAGATTAAGGATATGCTTGCCTATTTTCGTTTATCGCTAAACCCTAGCGATGATGAAGCGTTGAAGCGGGTTATCAACTACCCTGCTCGAGGAATTGGCAATACCACGATGGAGCGCATAACAGAAGTTGCCAACGCAAAAAACCAAAGCATTTGGACAACTCTTGAGGGAATCGATAAAGATAATATTGGGATCAACTCGGGCTTAATTAAAAAGATAAAAGGATTTATTAGCACTATGCAGCAATTTCAGAGTGTGGTTTACACCTCGGAGGCTTACGATGCAGCATATGCTATTGCAACAGGATCGGGAATTATTCGTGATTTAAAAGAGGATAAATCTTTTGAAGGAATGGCCCGATTCCAGAACATCGAGGAGATCCTGAATAGTATTAAGGAGTTTACCGATACACAAAAAGAAGAAGGCGTTACGGAAACCATTGCACTTGCAGATTACATGGAGAATGTATCGCTCTTAACCGATGCGGATACACAAAAACCCGAGGATAGAGATAAGGTAACTGTAATGACTATACACTCGGCCAAGGGGCTAGAGTTTAACTATGTATTCTTAACAGGAGTTGAAGAGGATCTGTTCCCATCAAAGATGACCCTCACCTCTCCCGAAGGGTTAGAAGAGGAACGTCGATTATTCTACGTTGCCATAACCCGCGCAGCAAAAAAGGCAACTATTACGTACGCTCAAACCCGTTATAAGTGGGGCAATCTTTCGCACTGTGTTCCTAGCCGGTTTATTAACGAAATAGACTCCGAATGGGTTGATATGCCTGCGGATATCAATTCATCGGCACAAGAAATTGAAACGGCTTCTACGTCTAGTCCTCGATTTGGGAGCGGCTCGCTTTACGGAAAAAACCTTACAAGACTCTCTCAGCCTCAAGGCTCAAATTCGGCATCAGCATCATCTAATTTAGGCGAAAACAATTCGGGCGAAATCAGCAACCCAACTACCATAGTAACTGGGATGCAGGTATCGCACGAACGGTTTGGTGCAGGAAAAGTAATTAACATTGAAGGGGAAGGCCAAAACCGAAAAGCAACCGTTTTCTTTCAATCAGCCGGTCAAAAGCAGTTGCTGCTCAAGTTTGCAAGGTTGAAGATTATCGGGTAGATTTTGAACACATCAATTTCATAGCCATATTTCAAAGTATCGCGATTCTAATTTTGTTTTTACCGTACAATCAGCTAGTTTTGCATCAGAAGAGAAACGGTTGACTTGTTGCTATTGAGATTAGTTGATAAATTACCACCTTTCGGAGAATTAAAATACTTATCCTTACCTGAAAAAGCGATCGTTTTCTTATATTTGATAGCAAACAAATCTATACAATGGATTACAACACCAGCAGAAAAAAGTTAAACCTCCCCGAGTACGGCAGGAATATTCAGCAAATGGTAGACCATCTATCAACCGTTGAAGACAGGGACGAACGGAACAGGTTAGCAAGAGTTCTTATCGGAATTATGGGGAACATGAACCCCCACCTCAGAGATATCAACGATTTTAAGCATAAACTTTGGGATCATATTTTCATCATGTCGGACTTTAAACTTGATATTGATTCACCGTATCCAATACCAAGTCAAGAGACCTATGAAGAGAAGCCAAAGATTGTTCCTTACCCCACCCAACCAATCACTTACAAGCATTATGGTCGTTCTATTGAGATGATGATCCAAAAAGGAATCGAGATGGAGGAAGGGCAACAGAAAGAGGCTCTTACACAGCTTATAGCAAACCACATGAAAAAAGCATACCTAATGTGGAACAATGATTCTGTTTCAGATGAGGATATCATTCGTGATCTGGGCGTGCTTTCAAAAGGGAAGTTGATGGTAGCAGTTGGCACAAAACTCACCGATAGCCGTGAGGTCTTTAAGAGTAAACGAAAATTTATTCCACGCAAAAAATAACCTAAAACCAAGCGACTATGGCCACGTTCGAAGTTTATGGCGGTAGGCAGCTCAAGGGTGAGTTACACCCTCAGGGCGCCAAAAATGAGGCGTTACAAATTATCTGCGCCACACTTTTGACCCCCGAAAAAGTTATAATTCGGAACATCCCCAATATCAGGGATGTTGTTAAGCTAATTGAATTGTTGGAGTGCCTGGGCGTTGAAGTTGAACATCCCGAAGCTTCGGTTTGCACGTTTCAGGCTAAAAATATAAATGTTGAATACCTTTCCACAGAAGATTTCAAGAATAAAGCAGCTAGCCTTAGGGGTTCAATAATGGTTGTTGGACCACTTCTTGCCCGTTTTGGAATTGCTTATATTCCAAAACCCGGTGGAGATAAAATAGGTCGTAGAAGGCTTGATACCCACTTCATCGGATTTGAGAAGTTAGGTGCTAAGTTTAACTTCGACACCAAGGAGAGTTTTTTTAAGGTTGAGGGAAAAAATCTCAAAGGTGCATATATGCTTTTGGATGAGGCATCGGTTACCGGTACCGCCAATATTTTAATGGCAGCGGTGCTAACCCCTGGCAAAACTACAATTTTCAATGCCGCTTGCGAGCCATATGTACAACAGCTTAGCAAAATGTTAGTAAGCATGGGTGCTAAAATATCGGGTATTGGTTCAAACCTTTTGGTAATCGAAGGGGTAGAGTCATTAAGTGGTTGCACACACACCATTTTACCAGATATGATTGAGATCGGTTCATTTATCGGTCTTGCCGCAATGACCCATAGCGAAATCACCATAAAAAATGTTGCCTACGATGAGCTGGGAATAATCCCCGATTCATTCGCCCGTCTTGGTATTAAAATGGAGAGAATTGGTGACGATATCCATATCCCAGCGCAAAGCAATTACGAGATTGATACTTTTATCGATGGTTCGATTTTGACCATTGCTGATGCCACATGGCCAGGTTTAACACCTGACCTACTCAGTGTTTTCCTTGTAGTTGCTACTCAAGCAAAAGGCTCAGTTCTCATCCATCAGAAGATGTTTGAGAGCCGTCTATTCTTTGTCGATAAACTCATCGACATGGGTGCTCAGATTATTCTCTGCGACCCTCACCGTGCAACGGTGATAGGCCATAACCATCAATTGCAACTCCGCCCTACAACAATGACTTCCCCCGATATCCGCGCAGGTGTTGCTCTTCTTATTGCAGCCCTCTCCGCTGATGGCAAAAGCACAATCCATAATATTGAACAGATTGACCGTGGATACGAGAGTATTGACAAACGCTTGAATGCCATTGGAGCCGATATTAGAAGGATTGGGTAATAAGAATTATTGGAATAGATTTTAACCTATGAAGCATAATTCCTTATTCATCATCCTATCAGTTTTGTTCGCTTGTCATGGAAACAAACCAGACAATAAAACGAATACTCTGCATACACAAAAAGACTCTTCGTTTCTTCAGAACGCAAAAAAAACTTCAATCACTTCAGACTCCACACCTAGAGATAGCATACTGGTTTGGAGCACTCTCGAAAGCATAAACGAAAAGTTAATATCGATTAAGGATAGTTCCTCAACCGAGGTGTTAGAGGATCTTTTTCAAAAGACAGTTCAAATTGCATTTGGTAATGACTTAGGCAATGAATTTGACAAAATGCGTAAAGAAGCATATAACTCCAATGATTTCTCAACCATTGATCTATTCACAAAAAGTTGTTACCCTGCAATCACAGTAGTCATAATGGGTGAATCGAATAACATTGGCGTAAATATCGATTCATTTCTAAAAAGGTGTGTTCCAAATACTGAAACATATCGTTTTTTTGAATTGTCCAAAGATGGTTTTTATTATGACTCTGAGATATGCCGGATTGGTACGGCAGAATTCCCACTATGGATTGAACGAAATGAATCAAGTTTTCAAGGTAAAACAGACTTTGAGAAGGCAAAGTTATATTTGGAAAAATGGAAATTAATTCAACAAAAACAAAAGGGCTTTTATAGAAGTATTGCAGAGTCTACAATCCATTGCTTAGAGACAAATATCAAGAGCAAAAGAAGTGAAACTGAAAGCCAATAACTTCTAGCTAAAAAATAAAAAAAATCAATTTCACTTCATTTTATATTTCTTACAACTTCATATTATTTATTACTTCTGACGGAATTGTTAAAAGTCAAGTAGCAGTTTCATTTTTTTCCTCAACCTTCTTCTTCATTTGATACCTAGCAAAGCATAAATCATCACCGTTAACAGTTATAGTGCAATTCAAATTTTTCACATACATTTTATGCCTTTTAAACCTTTCTGAAAAGCAGATCTCTAAGAAAAAAAACACCACCCAACCTTTTTATATGAAAAATATTCTTATCACATTCAGCATTGCCCTACAATTACTTTTCGTATCGGCTATCTACTCACAAACCGATCCTGTAGTGAAAAAAATCATCGAAATTGGTAAAACCGATAACCAAACCATGAAACATCTTGACATCCTATGTAATCGTTTTGGTGGAAGGTTAATCGGTTCTGATGCATACGATAATGCTGCAGCTTGGGCGGCAAGCAAATTCAAAGAGTGGGGAATGCAGGTTGAAATGGACGAATCGGGAACTCTGCCAGTTGGCTTTAACCGTGGACCATGGTTTGGCCGAATGCTTAGCGATAATGGGATGATCCTACACTTCGCAACACCATCGTATACTTCAGGTACAAAAGGCGTTCAGCAAGGCCATGTCCTTATCGAGCCAAAATCCCAAAGTGAGTTTAACCGCATGAAAGGCCGACTTAAGGGTGCATGGGTACTAATTTCTGGAACGAGTTCTGGCTGGCCTATTGATTTCTCAAAAAAGGCAGATAGTGACAGAGCCAAGATAATTGCCGAAAATGAAATAATTCAAAAGAAGAATGATTCAATCAGCGCATTAAATTGGAAAAATCAGGAAACGGGAGGCAAAAAAATTGACCCTCTTCCGTTGAAAGAAGAACCTGCTTTATTCTACAAGCAGATGGTTGAAGCAGGGATTCTTGGAATTATCCAATCAGCATCGCTACCAATAAGAGTATTATACGACCGCAAGAATGTCGACAGCATGACCTTTGAAACCCTACCATCCACTCCCGACATTAAGCTCGATGAGCACCAGTATGAAATCATTGAGCAAATGGCAAAAGAACGTCAAGCTTTTGAGCTTGAGTTTGATATTCGAAACCACTTTAAGATGGGGCCAATTAAATATCACAATGTAATCGGAATTATCTCTGGTACTGAATTCCCCAATGAGTATGTGATTATGGGCGGACATCTCGATGCATTTGATGTTGCAACCGGTGGCGTTGACGATGGTTCAGGTTCAACTCCTGCCATGGAAGCAGCACGTTTAATTATGAAAGCAGGTGGAAAACCAAAACGCACAATTCTTGTTTGTTTATGGGCTGGTGAGGAGTTTGGACTTTTAGGATCAACCAGCTGGGTAGCCAAAAACAAGGATAAACTCGATAAGATTTCGAATATGTTTAATCGTGATGGTGGACCTACCGTTGCAAATGGATTAAGCGTTTCTGAGGCTATGTGGACTGATATTGAGAAAATCTGTCAACCGTTAAATAGCATCAACCCCGATTTTCCCTTCACGTTAAAGAAAAGAGAGCCTCGCGAAAAACCTAAAAAAGCAGGAGGGACAGATAGCGGCCCATTTGCTGTTGTTGGTGTACCAACCATGACATTTAACACAGAGGATACAAAAGGTTACAATTTCAACTATGGCGAAATTTGGCATACCGAAAGAGACCTTTATAATAAAAGCATTGTTGAATATCAGGAGCATACTGCAATAGTAACGGCTGTTGTTGTTTACGGGGTTGCCAACCTCGATCATCTACTTTCTCCCGAAGGGTATTACCTTCCCGAGAAAAAGATGGAGGAAAAAAAAGACGCTAAAAAGAAAAAATAGATCAACATATCATATTTCAAACCCACCAATTCTCTGGTGGGTTTTTTATTACCTTTGTGCCAAATTGACGGTAAGATATCAATGGCAAAGTATTTGTTTACCCTTGATGACTGAAAAATAACGATTTTAACATATGACTAGGAAGAAGAATAAGCACGAGGAGGTCACCGACGAACAAATTTTAGATCCTACAGCGGATATATCCGGTAAAGTTTTTGATAACCATGTTGAGGGCGAGGAGAAAGTTTCAGAAGAAAAAAAGGAGGAAGTAAATCCAATAGATCTGCTTCAAGCACAGCTTGATGAGATGAAAGACAAATATCTCCGATTATCGGCTGAGTTCGATAATTACCGTAAGCGCTCTCTTAAAGAGAAAATGGAATTGACAAAATACGCATCGGAAGATGTATTGCAATCCATATTACCCGTTGTTGATGATTTTGAAAGGGCTATTGCAAGCATGGAAATATCATCCGACATGGATGCTATCAAGCAAGGATTACATCTGATATCCAACAAATTCAGCGATTTCTTAAAAACCAAAGGTGTTTCAGAAATCGATGCTATCGGGAAAGATTTAAACACAGATATTCACGAAGCCATAACCAAAATACCTGTTCAAGAGGAGGAGAAGAAAGGGAAGATTGTTGATATAATTCTTAAAGGTTATACGCTCAACGATAAGGTCATTCGATTCTCAAAGGTTGTAATTGGGGAATAGGTAAAGCAAAAACAGATTATGGGTAAAAGAGATTATTACGAGATACTTGGTTTGCAGCGCGATGCTTCAAAGGATGATATCAAAAAAGCATATCGAAAGATGGCTATCAAATACCATCCCGATAAAAATCCTGGCGATAAAAATTCCGAGGATCACTTCAAGGAGGCTGCTGAAGCATACGAAATTCTCAGCGATGACAACAAGCGAGCTCGTTTCGATCAATTCGGACATGCTGGCATGAACGGCGGTGGCGGAGGAGGTTATTCTGGAAGAGGAATGACCGTTGATGATATCTTTTCTCAATTCGGAGATATTTTTGGGGGTCACTTTGGTGGATTCGGCGGATTTGGCGGTGGCGGAAGAAGTTCACAACGGGTAAATAAAGGCTCCGACCTACGAGTTAAGGTTAAACTAAATCTTTCGGAAGTTGCTAATGGTGTTGAGAAAAAGTTAAAGGTTAACAAATACGTTTCATGTAACTCTTGCCATGGTTCAGGTGCGGCAGGTGGTTCATCGCATAGTACATGTACATCTTGCCGAGGTTCGGGATATGTAACTCGCATTGCCAACACTATGCTTGGTCAAATGCAAACAACTAGCCCCTGCCCTACCTGTAATGGCGAAGGAAGAATCATCACCAATAAATGTACAAGTTGCAGCGGTGAAGGTGTTGTTCGCGACGATGAAGTAATCTCAATTAAAATACCAGCTGGCGTAGCAGAAGGAATGCAGATGAGCGTTTCGGGTCGAGGCAATGCAGCCCGCAGAGGTGGTGTAAATGGCGATTTGCTTGTAATGATTGAGGAGGAAAAAAACCCCGACCTAATCCGCGATGGAAACGACCTAATTTACAACCTTTACTTAAGTTTCCCAGAGGCAACCCTTGGCGCACCAATTGAAATCCCAACGGTAGATGGAAAGGTTAAAATAAAAATTGATCCAGGCACACAACCTGGCAAGGTTTTAAGATTAAAGGGCAAGGGAATTCCTGATGTGAACGGTTATGGGAAAGGCGACTTATTGGTAACCATCAATGTTTGGGTGCCGAGAACCCTAACAAAGGAAGAAAAAACGACCATCGAAAAGTTTGCCAAGTCTGAGAACTTTGAGCCAAATCCAGAAAGTGGCGAGCGAAATTTCTTCGAAAAGATGAGAGGATTTTTTGAATAAGAATTTGTAAAAATATCGTTCTTTAAAGTATTGAAAATTAATCCCTGAAGTTAATCTCAGGGATTTTTATTTAGAGATTAAACCACCAAGGCTCACAAAGGGAAAATTCACAAAGGCTCACTAGGGCCTATTTTCATATAGAGCATTTTACTCCTTTGTGCCAACCTTTGTGTTCTTAGTGGTTAAAAAATCTCTGTATTACTTTTTGTAACTTTTGGCAAACAACCGATACTAATTAATTATTAAATTCGAATTGTGTTATTTAACCCTAAAAATGAAATATTATTATGAACCTTTTAACCGCTGAGCACGTCGAAAAACGTTTCGCAAATCACCTTGCACTCGATGATGTAAGCATTGAAGTTCCCGAGAAAAGCATCTACGGTCTTCTTGGCCCAAATGGTGCTGGAAAAACAACGCTAATTAGAATCATCAACCAAATAACTGGCCCCGACAAGGGTGAAATCACTTTTGCAGGTCGAAAAATGAAGGCTGAAGATATCTACCAAATAGGATATTTACCTGAAGAGCGTGGTTTATACAAAAAGATGAAGGTAGGAGAGCAAGCGCTTTACCTTTCGCAACTTAAAGGCCTGAGCAAATCCGATGCAACAAAACAGCTAAAATATTGGTTTGAAAAGTTTGAGATTCAGAACTGGTGGGATAAGAAGGTGGAAGAGCTATCGAAAGGCATGGCTCAAAAGGTTCAGTTCATTGTTACCGTTATACATGAACCAAAACTTTTAATCTTCGATGAACCATTCAGCGGATTCGACCCTATCAACGCTAATCTTCTTAAAGATGAAATTCTAAACCTTAAAAAGAAGGGTTCAACCATCATTTTCTCAACCCATAACATGGAATCTGTTGAAGAGCTTTGCGATCATATCACATTAATTAACAAATCGAAGAATATACTTAATGGTCCGATTAATGAGGTTCGCAAAAAATATGGCAGCAACGTTTTTGAATTATCATTCCATGGCGATTTAATTAAACTTGGCGAATGCCTTGATTCCAACTACTCGTTAATTGGCAACAGCGATGAGAATGGATTAAAGAAAGCCCTTATTAAGGTAAACAATTACTCATCGGATAATCGACTGCTAAACATGATACTTCCTGCGGTTGAGGTAACTGGTTTTAATCAGGTAATCCCCAGCATGAACGACATCTTTATTCAAGTTGTTGAGAGTTATAATCATGCAAACGGTGTTTCAGCCAATTAATTTAACCCTTTTAAAAAAAAGCCATGAATAAAATATTACTGATTATTGAAAGGGAATTTATGTCGAGGGTAAAAAAGAAATCCTTTATCATAATGACCTTGTTAGGCCCCTTGTTTTTTGGTGCAATAATGGTTGGACCAATGTTACTCGCAATGTATGGGCGCGATGATTCAAAAAAATCAATTATTGTACTTGATGAATCTAAATTCTTTACCAATAAATTAAAAGAAAAAGAGAACATTACATATACATACATCAATAGTACTAATCTTGATTCGATTAGAAGTAGCTACAAAAAATCCGGTTACTTTGGAGTGCTTTTCATCGGTAAAGTTGATAATTTCACCCCATCAAATATTCGTCTTTTCGCTGAGGAGCAACCTGGGCTTGAATTAATTTCAAATGTTGAGTCCTCTATTTCTAAAGAGTTAGAAAAGAGGAAACTGGAAAAATACAACATTCCAAATTTTCAAGAAATTCTGAAAGACATAAAAACTGAAGTCAACATTAGGACAATAGTTTGGAATAAGGACGGCTCAGAAAAAGAGAGTAGTGCACAAATTGCAATGGGCGTAGCTTATATTGCAGGGTTTGCCATCTACATGTTCATTTTCCTATTTGGAGTTCAGGTCATGAGGGGCGTAATTGAGGAGAAAACGAGCAGGATTGTAGAAGTTTTGATATCCTCTGTAAAGCCTTTCCAGCTTATGATGGGTAAGATTTTGGGGATTGCTGCAGTGGCAATTACACAGCTAATTATCTGGGTTATATTAACTACCGGTATAGTAATTTTTGCTCAAACGATGCTACTAGACCAAAAAACCCAAACAGCCATTAAAGAGTACTCACAAAATTCACCTCAAATAGGCAATTTAGCTAATGGCAGTGATGCCGTTAAACTTGATGGGAATCAACAAAAAATGGTAGATTTTATGGTTGCCTTAAAAAACATTAATCTTCCATTAATCATCGGTTCATTTGTTTTCTTCTTCCTCTTCGGATATTTACTATATTCGGCTTTATTTGCAGCAATTGGTGCTGCCGTGGATAACGAAACAGAAACGCAACAGTTTATGCTCCCGGTTACCATTCCACTTATTTTCTCAATAATTATAATGATGCAAACTTTTCAGAACCCCAATGCGACTTTATCAATTTGGTGTTCATATATTCCGTTTACTTCTCCAATAATTATGATGGCTAGAATTCCTTTTGGAGTATCGGGTTGGGAAATTCTTATCTCTGGAATTATTTTGGTTGCTTCATTTCTTTGTCTGACCTGGTTTTCATCAAAAATCTATCGTGTTGGAATTTTAATGTACGGTAAAAAAACATCGTGGGCCGAGATGTGGAAATGGTTAAGGTATAAGAATTAAGTGCCTTGATTACTTAAAGATTATTCACCACATTAGACACATTAGGACACAATAGAAATTAAACTATGTGAACTATTGTGCCTATTGTGGTTATCTTTTTTGAAATTTGATTTTTGTCTTAATCATTATGATAAACAATATCGCCAATTCTGTTAAAGAGCTTTGCCAACACGACTCCTCGGGTCACGATTGGTGGCACATCTACAGAGTTGTTAACCTAGCAAAAAATATTGGAAGCAAAGAGAAAGCCGATTTGCTTCTTGTTGAAACAGCTGCATTACTTCACGATTTAGACGATTGGAAGCTAGAACTAAGCGATAGCGAAAACCTTCCCATTGCCCGCAAATTACTAGCTGAAAATGGAGCAACTGCCGATTTTATTGAACGGGTGCTGACCATTATCAAGGAGGTTTCCTACAAAGGAGCAGGAACAAAAACAAAACCATCATCAATAGAAGGGATGGCTGTACAGGATGCCGATAGGCTCGATGCCATCGGAGCAATTGGTGTTGCAAGGACATTTGCATATGGTGGTTATAAAAATCAACCCCTGCACGACCCAAACCTTAAACCAACTCTACACAACAGTTACGAGGATTATAAAAGTACACGAACCTCAACCATCAACCATTTCTACGAAAAACTTCTGCTATTAAAGGATAGGCTAAACACCAAAACTGCAAAAGAACTTGCCGTTCAACGGCATCGATTCATGGAGCAATTCCTTGAGCAGTTCTATGCTGAATGGAATCTTGACTAGTGTATGGTGTTTAGTGTATAGTGTTTAGTTATTATTAATAATGTATATTTCACCTAACACTAAAAACCAAACACTAAACACTAAATTCATTACATTTACACATAATTTGAAATTTATGCGAATTGCCATTATCGATATGGGTACAAATACATTCAACCTATTGATTGCTGAAACCAATGGCAGTAATAGTTTTCAAACCATTCATAACAGTAAATGCTTTGTTAAACTCGGCGAAGGAGGAATAGATAAAAAGTATATTGCCCCCAAAGCATGGGAACGTGGCCTAAAAGCCATTGAATCGCACATGTCAACCATCTCAACCTTCAACGTTAATAAGGTTTTTGCCTTTGCAACCTCAGCAACCCGTGATGCCGAGAATGGAGCAAGTTTTGTTGAGGAAATTTTAAAGATACACAACCTAAAGGTTAACGTTATCAAGGGTGAAAAGGAAGCGCTTTTAATTTACCACGGAGTAAAGCAAGCATTAGATTTAGGCATTGAAACTAATTTAGTTCTAGATATTGGCGGAGGCAGCAACGAGATAATTCTTTGCAATAAAAATCAAGCATTTTGGATGCAAAGCTTTAATCTTGGTGTTCAGCGACTTTTAAATCATTTTAAACCGAGCGAGCCAATCACCTCTGAAGAAATATGCAGAGTTGAACAGTTCCTTGAAATTGAACTCCAAACTTTAATAAATGCATCAAAAGCTCATCCTCCCATTCGATTAATCGGTAGCTCGGGGTCGTTTGATACATACCGCAGCCTGCTTGCAAATCAAGGAATTATTGAATTAAACAATCAAATTTCAGCCGAGATACCACTCATTGGATACTTGCAATTGCATCAAAAACTATTGAATTCAACGAAAGCAGAACGAATAGCCATGAAGGGCATGGAGCCAATCCGAGTTGACTTCATAGTACTTGCATCAATTTTTACTAATTTTGTAATCACCCGTTTAGGAATCAAATCGATTTATCAATCGAATTACGCTCTAAAAGAGGGTGCTTTATTCGAGATATTTAACATGAGTTAAAAACATCTTTCTATGTCCAAGATCCTTGTAATTGACGATGAACGCGCTATCCGCAACACCTTAAAGGAAATCCTTGAGTTCGAAAAGCACGAGGTTGATATTGCCGAAGATGGTTCTGGCGGTATCGAAATGTTTAAGGCATCGTGCTACGATGTTGTACTTTGCGATATCAAAATGCCTCAGATGGACGGTATTGAAGTGCTTGAAAAACTACAAGAGCATTCATCGGAAACCCCTGTAATCATGATTTCGGGACATGGGAATATTGACACTGCTGTTGAGTCAATCAAAAAAGGAGCGTACGACTTTATTGAGAAGCCTCTCGATTTAAACCGTTTGCTTATCACACTGCGCAATGCAACCGATAAGACAACATTAATTCAAGAAACAAAAATTCTTAAAAAGAAAGTCAATAAAACCTACGATATAGTTGGCACCTCTGCAGCAATTACAAAGGTAAAAGATATAATTGATAAGGTTGCTCCTACTAACTCTAGGGTTCTAATCACAGGCTCAAACGGTACTGGCAAGGAACTGGTTGCTAGATGGTTGCACGAAAAGAGCAATCGCTCAGATATGCCTTTTGTTGAAGTTAACTGTGCTGCCATTCCTTCAGAACTAATTGAAAGTGAACTTTTCGGTCACGAAAAAGGGGCCTTCACATCCGCAATTAAGCAACGCAAAGGTAAATTTGAGCAGGCCGATGGTGGAACTCTATTCCTCGATGAAATTGGCGATATGAGCCTTAGCGCTCAAGCCAAGGTATTACGCGCTTTACAAGAGAATAAGATTACCCGCGTAGGTAGCGATAAGGATATTGATGTAAATGTTAGAGTTATTGCTGCTACCAATAAAAATCTTACAAAGGAAATTGAGGCTGCTCAATTTCGAGAAGACCTTTACCATCGTTTAAGCGTTATAATAATTCACGTTCCATCGCTCAATGATAGGACTGAAGATATCCCAATGCTTGCCGATCATTTTATTGAGCTAATTTGCAACGAACATGGTATGCCAAAGAAGACCATTACCCCAAAAGCCATTGAAGCGTTGCAAAAACAGAAATGGACAGGTAATATCCGCGAGTTCAGGAATGTTATTGAGCGACTAATAATTCTTTGTAGCAAGGAGATAACCGATGGGGATGTAAAAGCGTTTGCGAGTCCGGTATTTCAGTAAGCCACAATATTAAAAGAGCACTTCTTATTTATTTCGTGTCAACTCGATATTACTTATTGGTTTATATACTAATGGTACTAGCTCAATTTTAACATCGCTTTTATCGAGCCCGAAAGCCTTAGTATCATAGCCCCAAATGCTTTAAGAAGAAGTATGAATTCAATAGCAAACTTTCTCTTAAAACAAATTCATTCTCAACAGATAAAAACTTCTCAATTACAACAAATTTAAAATCGGGTTCATTGTTGTATTTGGTAGAGCCGTCGGGTCGAATATGAAGGTTTAACTCCTTATTGGCCACTAATTCCTGAACAATTTTCTTAAAGTATAATTCCGTTTTTGGTTGTACTCGGAATCCAACATTGATGTTTATTTTAATCACTTTATCTTGAACCAATTCCGAAACATCATAATTAAGAGTGTAAGGGTGTTCCGTTCTGTTGATGTGCAAGAACCAATATACATCAGCCCTTTTTGGTTTTTTAGCAAAGATTGATTTGATAATTTTCTCCTCAATCTGATGCCTTGTGTTTGCCTTTGTCAGATATACTAAATGTGTAGAAAATTTAGGAATATTATCATCCTCGCATAGCTCATTTAGCTGAGGAACATATTTCCCAAGGTCGACAAAGTGGATAAATTTATTATTAATTTTTCGAGCATAATACCAAGTATACATTGTCATGAAGATGAATAGTTCAAAGAATAAAAACATCCATCTCTCCTTAATTTTAGCAACATTGGCAATAAAAAAAGATGTTTCAACGGTTGCAAATAGCAGTAATAAACCAAATACTAGAATCTTATTCCATTTTAATTTATAGAGTAAAAAGTAGCTTAATAAAAACGTTGTCATTATCATCGTAATGGTTATTGAAAAGCCATAAGCGGCCTCCATGTGCGCCGATTTTCCGAAATATAAAATCATTAAAATACAGCCAAACCAAAGAATTAGGTTTACACTTGGGATATAAATCTGTCCCTTTGTTTCAGTTGGTTGACGAACAATTACCCTTGGCCAAAAGTTTAAGTTCATGGCCTCATTAATCAATGTAAAACTACCACTTATCAAAGCTTGCGAGGCAATTATAGTTGCCGATGTAGCAATAATTATACTTGACAGTAAAAACCAATGTGGAATAACTTCAAAGAATGGATTACGACCATTCAAAAATGTTTGTCCCTGATGCATTAACCAAGATGCCTGTCCGAGATAACATGCTACCAAACTAGCTTTTACAAATCCCCAAGTAATGCGAATGTTCTTAATACCGCAATGGCCAAGATCAGAATACAACGCCTCGGCACCTGTTGTACATAAGAAAACAGCACCTAGGAGCCAAAAACCATGAGGATAGTTTACGAGCAAATCATAAGCATAATGAGGGCTTAGTGCCTTTAAAACATCTGGGAACAAAGTAATTTGGTGGACACCAACCACCAAAAGCATAGTAAACCAAATGGTCATAATCGGTCCGAAAAATTTGCCAATCGCCTGTGTCCCAAAACGCTGAAATATAAACAAGAGGGAAAGAATAGCCACTACAATTCCAATTGTTAAGGTGTTGCCTGGAACAATTGTATTTTCTAATCCTTTAACCATTCCTAAACCTTCAATTGCGGATGCAACAGAAATAGGAGGAGTAATTATTCCATCAGCTAATAAAGTAGTTGCACCAAGAATTGTAGGAATAACTAAACGCTTTCCGTATCTTCTTACTAAAGCGTATAAAGAGAAAACGCCACCTTCACCTTCGTTATCCGCTTTAAGTGTAAGCCAAATATACTTTACGGTGGTTTGAAAAACGAGAGTCCAAAAAATACAAGAAACGCCTCCGTATACAAGAATCGGATCAATAGGTCGTTCTCCAATAACCGCCCTCAAAGCATATAAAGGGCTCGTTCCTATATCTCCATAAATAATACCCAAAGCCACTAAAAGCGATGCTGCGGTTACTTTCTTATTAATGCCATTCTTCACTTTGTCCTCCTATAAAAATTAACCCGGCAAAGGTGCTACTAATGTTATAGGTGAAAAATAAAAATATGGTCGATTAATATAAAGAAAATATAAAGATGAATTGAAGAAGACTAATGAATACTGAATTAACAAAATCTATAACCTACACCACTTTCGGTAACAATATGTTTGGGTTGATTATGGTTTGTTTCAATTTTCTTTCTGAGTGTACCAATAAACACACGTAAGTATTGAGTCTCTGTTTGATAACCGACACCCCAAATCTCTTTCAATATAAAATGATGGGTTAACACTCGTCCTTCGTTTTTGGCAAGTAGTACAAGAAGATTAAATTCTGTAGAAGTGAGTTTAATAAGCTCATTGTTTTTCTTTACGGTTCTGGCTGTAAGGTCAATCTCTACATCATCACAATTAATTACATTATTGTTGTTCGGAGTTTGGTTTCTGCGAATGGCAGAACGAATACGAGCCAATAGCTCAGCATTGCGAAATGGCTTTGCGAGATAATCCGTTGCACCATTATCTAAAGCCTGAACAATATCCGTTTCATTATTTTGCACCGAAAGAATGATTATTGATTTATTATACCAAGTACGCAATTCTTTTAGAATTTCATGACCACTTTTATCCGGCAATCCAAGGTCCAGCAATATCAATTCAGGAGGATGATTAGCCGCCATAATCACCCCTTCCTTTCCTGTTTCAGCCAGCCATACTTTAAAGTCGTTGCTCTCCAATGTTATCTCAAGCAACTTTCGGATTTGTGGTTCGTCATCTATTATAAGAATCTCAGCCTTACTCATTGTTCAAATTATTTATGTAAGATGCCTCGGCAGGAATTTCTATTGTAAATTTTGCGCCTCCATTGATATTGTTTTCAAGTTTTATTCTTCCGTTGTGCGCTTCGACAAATCCTTTTACAATGGATAAACCTAGTCCTATCCCTCCGGCCTTTGAATTAGGCCCTCGATAGAATTTATCGAATACAAAAGGCACTTCGCTTTCAGAAATTCCTTTCCCATTATCAGAAATAACAATAACGCAATTATCATTCTGCTCTGATGCCTCAATTGAAATAATGGTGTTTTCAGGAGTGTAATTTATGGCGTTATGAACAAGGTTTTTAAATATTTGCTGTATCAAACCTCTATCTAATTTATATAAAGGCAACCTTTCATTTGGTGAGAATTCAATAATCTGCTTTTCTTTTAAAGTTGCTTTTTGAATAACGTTGTAAATCAGCTCATTTAAATCACACCAATCTAAATTCGGTTTTAACATCCCTGTTTCAAGACGACTCATATTCAGAAGGTTGTCAACCTGTCTGTTTAGTCTAATACTTGCCATTTCAATTTGACTCAACAATTCATTTTGTTGGTCAACAGAAAGCCTGTCTTTACTCTCGTTCAAAGTATCTACCGCTCCAATAATAGTAGATATGGGTGTACGCAACTCGTGCGAAAGCGAGTTAAGCAAGGTATTATAAAGTATAATTGTTTTCTCTTTCTCCTCCCTGTCTCTACCTTTGTTTTCTGCATTTCGAATTTTAAAGGTCAACACAGCATTTACAGAGGCAATAACAAAATAAAGTAGAAACATCAAAAGATCTTCTGCATTGTCAATATGAAAGGTGTAAACGGGTGGAATAAAAAAGAAGTTCCAAATAAGAGCGCTTAATGCGGATGCAACCAATACAGGCAAGATATCGAACAACATCGCTAAAAGCGATACAATCATTAGCAGCAATAATGCGACTACTTTATTACCTATATAATTGATGCTAAAATAGCAAGCCGTTGCAATCAATAATACAAGCACAATACTTATAAAGTATTGTGTGGGCTTACTAAATTCTCTTGGTTTTAAAGGTTTCAATTCGTTACAAATTGTCTAATAGACAAATTTAACTTAAAATTTGTAAAGATTTTATAAAGAAAAATGCATTAATAATCTGACGAACAAGTTTGGTTTATAAGAACTAAATTTAAAATAATTATATTAAAGTCAATTCAAAAAGTTGATAAACAAACCCTACTTCCCTGCCAAAAACTCCCTCGCGCTTACAATTTTCGCATAATTTTTAAGAGTTGAAAGCGTAGAAAGATGGACCATTTTAGCAGGGATCACTTCATCGCCCCATTTTAAATCTTTTGTGGCACAAGCATCATGAATCAAAGTGATTTTATAACCTAAATCGTACCCGGCTCTTACGGTTCCCTCAACGCACATATGCGTTTGCATACCGCAAATCACTAAATCTTTAACACCAATACTCTTTAGATACTCATTTAAATCAGTGCCATTAAAAGCATTAATTTCCTTTTTGGTAATTATTTTTTCACCATCAATTGGTTTTACTGACAATTGAATATCTGATTGTGATTCAGATTCATGCTTAATGTGTATTACAGGCATTCCCTTTTCTCTAAAATATGATAATACAAAGGCTGCTTTGGCAGCTGCAACCTGAGGATTAACAAGTTCCGACGTACCACCTGGAAAGTAAAAATCCTGAACGTCAATTATCAGCAAGGCTGTTTTGACACTATCATTATTTTGTGAATATAAATTGTTTGCCATAAAACTCACGATTAAAAGGGTAAACATTCTTTTCATACCATTAACTTATTTAGAAATGAATTATCACATCCTTAAATTAGATAAGTAACTGCTGTGCTTTATTAAAAACAAAGGTAACCAAAATTGGTTACCTCGTCGTTGGATGTTGGGTTCTATGAATTAACTTTTAAAGAAAAAACTTGCTTTTGTTCTTCTTAAACTTTCTTCCGATTGCTCCTCCAGCAGTTTAATATCTACCTGCCGAACAAACATATCGTAAAACGATAAAAATTCTTGGTTCGGCTTAGTGGGTTCCTCAAGATTAAAAAAGATAACCTCCCTATAAAAAAAGTAGGGGTTATGCATCATGTGTCTGTTGCAAACACGATCAACAAGTGTTTTTGTATTTCGCATAATTGGTTTGTTTTCAGACATCAAAGCAGGGAATTTTCAGCGTCAAATCAATTTTATTTTAGGTGATTTGCATCACCTAAAAAGATGATTGAGGATTCCTTTGCAGAAAATAAAAAACCCCAACAAATGTTGGGGTTTCGGGTGGAGAATGGGGCTCGAACCCACGACCCTCAGAACCACAATCTGATGCTCTAACCAGCTGAGCTACCCCCACCGTTTAGCGGCTGCAAAGATAACAAATTTAGAATATATTTATCAAACTGTATAAAAAATTTATATTCATACAGCTGATTGATTGTAATCGTCAAGCTTTTTAATTACAACAGCAGGATTCCCACCGATAAGCAGATTCCCCTCATGAAAAGATTTTGTTACCACGGCACCTGCCGCTACAACCGTATGGGAGCCAAGTTCAACACCAGGAAGAATAATAGAACTTGTTAAAATCAAAGAGTTTCTACCAATTCTTATTGGATTTGTATTCAAATAAAGGTTATAGTCGAAAAGATCATGGTTCATGCTGATTATCGAAACCCTCGGCCCAATCCAAACATTCTCCTCAATGATTATCCCATTACGTCCATCGATATAGCAACCTAAAGTTGAACCGGGTGTTTCGGTTCCCCTTTGTATTTTCTCAAAACCTTTAACCTCCGATGTCCAATGCACAGGCCATGGAACATGGCTATTTATCCTCATTACCTTTTGTGCTAAAAAGCATTTCATTAGCAACCTAAAGGGGAAACTATGATAATCGAATCCGGGGTAAGCCCACCGGAAGAACAGGAATCCAAAAATTGAAATTAAAAATCTCTTCATAATCAATCAGCTACTTGAGTTATCTTTAACTTTATTATTCTTCTTACTCTCCAAATATCGAATATACCATTGAGCCTTTACTGAATTAGTGCCTATAAAAGATAATCGAATCCCCTTTCGTTTCATGCTTTGTTTTAATTCCGCCGAATATACTTTACCATTAATTACATCAGATTCAAAATAACGATAAGAAATGCTTTTTGGCAAAAGTAACTTAACTGCACCCTTAATATACTGAAACGAAATTAACCAAAAACTGCATTTCTTTGTCTTGCTATTTCTGTTAAAGTTAATGTTTAAGGGCTCAAAAACTCTTTCCTCAAGAACCTTATCATAAAATCTTTTATCTTTTTTGTACTCAATAGGTATCTCTTTAAAAAATGCTACAATGCTTTTGTCCCAAAGGGGAAGAAAATACTTATAACCAAAAAATTCGTAAACCCTTACTGCATTAACAAACATTTTCGGGTGACTTTCTTTTAATTTCCACCAATCATACCAAAGAGCATTATTGCCATTGAAGTTCGCTAATTGTTTACTAATCTTATCTTTAAAATTGGATTTTTGTGAATCGGACAAAGGAGAAAGATTGTATTTATATTTTAATATTTTATCAATAACAGCCTCCTTATCTTCGTCACCGTTTATTACATCAAGAAAGCTACTCCCACCTAATGTATCTCCGGAATGCCCTGGCATGAAAACCGAATCCAATGGGATAATCTTGTCGCGACACATACTTCTCACAGCAAAGTAATCTTGAATAATGTAGAAAGCAGATGAATTCGCCGCAAAATCAACATACATTTCAAATTCCTCGGTTTCAGCAAATCCTTTAACCTCGTTTTTAGTCGTTTCAAAAAAATACCAAGGATAACCAAGTGCTAAAGCTACTTTTTTGGAAATTATCATTTCGGGATTACCCTTTTTTCCAAATGAATAGCAAATAACATTGCAATACCCATGCCGACAAAACATTGCAGCAATTAATCTCGAATCATAACCACCGCTTAATGGGATAACGACAGTTCTACCATTTAGTGCACTAATCAAATTAACAAAGACTGTGTCTAGAATTTGCTCAAAAGCATTTGCTAACTCAATACTTGATATATCGGTAAACTTCTCCGTTAGATAAGAATAATAAGGTTTTGAAAAAAAATCTAGATTTGAAAAACTAGTAATTTCACCTAGTTCAATTTGGAATACATTCTTAAATAAAGTATTTTTCCCAGTAACATAACCAACCGTAAGATATTCTACAACCGAGTCGGTATCAAAATCTAAATTTTCTTTTATTGATGACCTGTCTGACAAACAAATTGAATTAAATTCAGTAGAGTAGAATAACGGGAAAGACCTACATCTATCTGATGCAAACATCAAACCTTCAAGGGTGTTGATTATAACCAAAAAATGACCTGTAATTTGACCTATATGATGTTCAAAGCCCTCAATTGTATCGACATTAGCGAAATAATCAGCGAGCGTATCATCTTCAAAAGCATTACCGTTATCATCAATTACCCAACCTTTTGCCTGAACGTTCCCACGCTCAAACCACTTGTAGCCGTAATTGAAATTCAAGTTTATAGTTGATTTTACCATGACTTTACTTGGGTTTCTTGGGAATCAAATCTTTCAATTTTCTGAAAGCCAATATAAGCAAGCAAAATATACATTATAGCCCCGCCAAATGAATAAACACTTAGAAGAAGAAAAACATCAAACTTTTTGGCGAAAACAATCCAACCAATAGCAAATACAAGGTAAACAATTTGCCAAATCAGCAAAATTTGATTTTTCTTAATTACCGAAAAAACAGTGCTAACGCACTCCGTTGCAAAACCAAAAATAGTAATAGGAAGAATTATTCGAGCAATGTGGCCTGCTACGACCCAATCATGGCCAAGCACAAAAGAGAATATAGCCTCACCCCAAATTGCAATTGGAAAAAGAATTATCAATGCTAATCCTAAATTCCCAAAATATGATAGCAAATAGAATTTACGACGATTAAGTGTATGGTTCATCTTCTCGTAAAAAACACTCCCAAAAGAAGAGCTTATCAATGACAAAGGCAATTTCACAACCCTCCATGCTCTCTCGTAATGTCCAACTATTGTACTTGAAGTCACCAACGACAGTGCAAATACAAGCAAGTAGGTTGCAAAAGAGTTTAGAACCCCCATTGGCATGAGAAACAATGGAAAATTGAAATACTCACGAAAAGACTTAACAAAAGATTTTACGGACAAGTATTTGAATCTCCAAAACTCTTTTTTTAAAATTTGTAAAGCAATTATTACCCACGAAATAAATTCCCCTGCAATAAAACCAACAACAAGTCCCCAGTGTCCATTTTTAAAAAAATCTCTACCAAACCTAACACCAGTCTGACCTGAATTTTGAATCAGCCTATTTACTCCAATTATCCGATAAGACCTTGAGCGATTAAACCAGCTGATAAGGCTTTTATGGCTTCCAACGAGGAAGACAGCCAGCGGAAGAAGCCAAATAATTTTTCTGTAGACAATTGAATCGAAAAATCCAGTAAGGCGATCGAAAAAAACGGCTACAAGAATGAGAGTTAGCAAAGAAAAAATTAATGAAATAATAATACTCCCAACCATTAAATGAAATGCCTGACCATTCCGCTTTGGAAGAACAATGGCTAAATCATACTGTCCATTCGAGGCTACTGCAAAAACATTAACGATTCCAATGAACAGAGCTACCGCCCCAAACTCTTCGGGAGTATAAATCCTTGTAAGTATTGGAATTGACAATAAAGTAACTGCCTGTGCTAATGAATTCCACGAAAAAAGAGTTAGGACATTCTTAGCAAAATCATTCTTAATGAATATTGAAAATCCAGAATTCATTGATAACTATTAATTATAACTATACCCTTTTTTAGACTTGGCCGAAAGGTAGAAAAATAAACAACGCTTAAAAAGTCTATTGTAGTACAAAATATGTTTGATGAGAATGAAAATAAATTGTAGGTTTGCTCACAGAAATTAGGTTAAACAGGAGTTATGGACGAAAAAGTAATGAATATAATCGCCTTGATTAAACAACGCATGAATGGGGCAGTTGTTGAATCGATGCGTGAATCAGGCATTATTTATAAGGTTAATTATGGTGTAACCATACCCGAACTTCAACATATTGCTCAACCATTCAAGGGCGACCATGACCTTGCCCTTCAACTTTTCGAGCAGGATATTCGGGAGTGCAAGATAATTGCATCGATGATTGATGACCCAGAAAAAATAACCGGAGAACAAATCGATACCTGGAGCGACGAGTTTAACAACCATGAAATTATCGAACAGGTTTGCAATAACCTATTATGGAAATCAGATTTCGCACTACCTCGTAGCTATGAATGGTGCCTCGAGGATGATGAATTATTGAAAAAAGCCGGACTTCTCATTGTTGGCCATAGAGCATCTGACTTAAGTATTAAAGATTCAGTTTTCGAACCCTACATTAGTATTGTAGAAGAGCTTGCCCAAACAGAAGACGAACTTGTAAGCAATTCAGCCATTTATGCTTTAAGACAAATAGCAAAACGAAGCGAATCGCTTAACAACAAAGTTACCGAAGCAGCAGAAAGAATGTCGGAATCCGATTTCGGCATTGCCAACTGGATTGGAAACCAGCTGCTTTTCGAACTCACCGAAGAATAGATCTGCCGCTTTGGCAGCATGGCGAAAAGGCATGAAATTTGATTCTTCCAAATCAGCAAAAAACTAAATTAATTACAATATGGATTTCTTTAAATCATCAAATCCAGCTTTTTCTGAAAAAATTTTCTCGAAAGCGGGTTCTTACACATCGGATGAAACAATGACCGTTCAAGGAACGGCTAACAAGGCAATGTTAATGCTTGTTTTGGTTATACTTGGTGCGGCTTTCACCTGGAAATCGTTTTTCGATAGTATGCCAGTCGACATAACACAACATATTGCACTTCCCACATCGGTGATTGTGTGGATGGCAATTGGCGGTATTGGCGGATTTATTACATCATTAGTAATAATCTTTGCTCCTAAAACAGCGCCCATTGCAGCACCTATTTATGCAGTACTCGAGGGGTTATTCCTTGGTGGAATTTCTGCTTTTTTTGCTGCTCAATACACTGGCAACATTATCATCCAAGCCGTGGGCTTAACTTTTATCACTTTCTTTTTAATGCTAACCGCTTATCGTTCAGGATGGATAAAAGTAACTGAAAAATTCAGAACCATTATTCTTGTTGCAACTGGAGCGATTGCTTTAATGTATTTTTTATCCTTCATTCTAGGTTTTTTTGGAATAAATATGGGGTTCATACATAGCAATGGTCCACTAGGCATCGGAATAAGCGTTGTGATTATTGCCATAGCTGCGTTAAATCTTTTGCTCGATTTCGATTTTATTGATAGAGCCGCTAGTCAAGGTGCACCAAAGTACATGGAGTGGTTCGGCGCATTCGGCTTAATGGTAACATTAATTTGGTTATACATTGAGTTCTTAAGACTTTTATCAAAACTCAATAGCCGTAACTAACAGAGAGGACTTAGCCATCTATCTTTGGCTGGGTTCAAAATTTTTAGGCTAAGGGATTTGTTATTTTAATATTAGTTAATAACTTTGCAGCCCGATATTCGGAATTTACAGTTAAGATAAACATATTCAAACAATGAAAAAGGGAATACATCCAGAAAATTATCGATTGGTGGCATTCAAGGACATGTCTAATGATCATGTTTTTCTCACCAAGTCGACCGTAGCAACACGCGAAACCATCACCTTTGAAGGTGCTGAGTATCCTGTGGTTAAAGTGGAGATTTCGAACACCTCACATCCTTACTATACTGGTAAGATGAAACTTGTTGATACCGCTGGTCGCGTTGATAAGTTCATGAACCGCTACAAGGATCATATGGACAAGAAGAAAAAATAGGTAATTTCGTTTCCTATTTTGTTAAGATATTAAAAGCTCCATTTTTGGAGCTTTTTTATTTATATTTACCTTGTTATTGGCAAACTGAAATGCTGCTATCTCGTATCTTTAAAATGATAAAACTCCGCTAACCATGCAAAGAAACCATATCCTGTTTGATGACTCGCGAAGATTAAACCTACTCCCTTTTACATTCACTCGACCTGTTGCTGAAATTCGTATTGGCATTCTTACTATCCGAGAGAAATGGGAGATGTCTTTAGGCGCAACCTGTTCATTCCTCACAGCTGACTATCTGCACGAAAAGTATCAACCTGCTAAGGAGAATAAGGAATCGTACCTAATAAATGGTGGCATTATCCCTGATCAAAAACTTTTAGAGTTAATCCACAACCTTAAAATTGGACAGGCAATTACCTTTGACAACATTCTTATCGCAGCACTCCTGCAGGCTACGCCTGCTCCATCATACATTCCTGAAATTACAAACTATACCGATTTAATTATTCTTTCCGAAAACCCATTTAGTATTAACAATCCGTGGGATATTTTCTCTCAAAACGAGAGAGCAATTGAGCAAGATTTTGATCTTATAACAAAGAATAGAAAATCTGAACCCATTTCGGAGACAAACAAGGTTTTGAATCCCAGTATGGTTTTTATCGAAAAAGGAGCGAAAGTAGAGTGCGCAATCCTAAGTGCTAACAATGGGCCTATTTATATTGGCGCTGACTCAGAAATCATGGAAGGGGCTATAGTTCGAGGACCTTTTGCCTTATGCAAAGGTTCCATACTGAAAATGGGTGCAAAAATCTATGGGCCAACGACAATTGGACCCAATTCAAAAGTTGGTGGCGAAGTTAACAACTGCGTTATCTTCGGAAACTCAAACAAGGCACACGACGGTTTTTTGGGTAACTCAGTGATCGGTGAGTGGTGTAATATTGGAGCGGATTCAAACAACTCCAATCTAAAAAACAATTATGCAAACGTTAAACTTTGGAACTACACTAAAAAGAGTTTTGTTGACACTGGGCTTCAGTTCTGCGGTTTAATGATGGGCGATCATTCAAAATGTGGAATCAATACGATGTTTAATACAGGAACGGTTGTAGGTGTGAGTGCAAACATCTTTGGAAGCGGCTTCCCACGGAATTTCATCCCAAGCTTTTCGTGGGGCGGAGCGCAAGGATTCAGCGTTTATACTACAGCGAAAGCTTTCGAAACGGCTAAACTGGTTTTTGATCGAAGAGGTTTATCTTTTAATGATACGGAAAAAAACATTCTTCGACATGTTTTTGAATTAACCGCAGAGTTCAGAAACTTCTAACCTATTAAGAAAATTCTTGAATTTACAAACTGTCAACTAGCAACTAACTTCGGTCAACTATATTATTGGCACATACCTTGCATAACCAAACAACCTATTGAAGAAATGCGCAGTGGTGACATGTTGTCACATTGTTTAGATGGAGAAGATTAAAAATGAGCAGAAAATTTGATATTAGAATTGGTGGCACCTTACTAAACGATTCGATGGATCAGGAGACTGAGTACATTCCTATAATTTCCGATGAGAGTGAACCAATCATCAAGGACGAAGATATCCCTAGCGTAATTCCGATCCTTGCACTCCGCAACACAGTGCTATTCCCAGGCGTAGTTATTCCAATAACGGTTGGTCGTTCAAAATCAGTTAATCTTATCAAGGAGCTGAATAATAAGAAGAGTATATTAGGCGCAATATCACAAATCGATTCTAAAATAGAAGAGCCGGGAACCAAAGATCTTTTTAAGGTAGGTACAATTGTTCAAGTTCTTAAAGTGCTTGAAATGCCCGATGGCAGCACATCGGTTATTCTTCAGGGTATTCGTCGATTTGAAGTTGATGAATTTGCAGGAGAAGATCCCTATTTCAAAGCAAAAATACATCTATTAAAAGACATTCACCCTGATGAGGATGATAGAGAATTCAAAGCTATAGTTGGGTCAATCAGAGACCTCTCATTAAAGGTTATCAACTTGTCGCCAAATATTCCCAACGAGGCTGCTTTTGCAATTAAGAATATTGAGAGCAATCATTTTTTGGTAAACTTCATATGTGCAAATGCCGACATTCAGAATACTGAAAAGCAAGGTTTGCTTGAAAAAAATGTTTTAAAGGAACGAGGTGTTCAACTTCTTCAATACCTATCGCGCGAGGTACAGCTGCTAGAGCTAAAGAATGATATACAAACCAAGGTTAAGCAGGATTTAGACCAGCAGCAAAGGGAATACTTTCTGCATCAGCAGATGAAAACCATACAGGATGAGCTTGGTGGAAATCCATCGGAAAAAGAAGTTGAAGAGTTTAAGAAACTTGCAACACAGAAAAAATGGAGCAAGGAGGTTGATGATCTCTTTAAGAAGGAACTGGAAAAACTGCATCGAATGAATCCGATGGCTGGTGAATACTCCGTTCAGCTCAACTACGTTCAATTGCTACTCGACCTCCCATGGAACGAATACACTACCGATAATTTCGACCTAAAAAGGGCAAAAGCCATACTCGACGAGGATCATTTTGGACTCGATCAGGTAAAGGAGCGAATCCTTGAGCATTTAGCTGTGCTAAAGCTAAAGGGCGATATGAAAGCACCGATTATTTGCCTTTATGGCCCTCCAGGAGTTGGCAAAACATCGTTGGGCAAATCGATTGCACGAGCGCTCAACAGAAAGCATGCACGCATCTCGCTTGGCGGCTTACACGACGAAGCTGAAATCCGAGGGCATCGCAAAACCTACATCGGGGCAATGCCTGGTAGAATCATTCAAAACCTAAAGCGAGTTAAGTCTTCAAACCCAGTTTTTATTCTCGACGAGGTTGATAAGGTTGGCAAAGATTTTCATGGAGATCCTGCTTCCGCTTTACTAGAGGTGCTTGATCCAGAGCAAAATAATGCTTTCCACGATAACTACCTCGAAATTGAGTACGATCTATCAAGAATACTATTCATTACCACAGCAAATAATATATCAACCATAAACCCTGCGCTGCGCGACAGAATGGAGTTGATCGATGTGAGCGGTTATATCATGGAGGAAAAGGTTGAAATTGCAAAACGTCACCTTATTCCTAACCAATTAGCCGAGCATGGACTAACTAACGACAACGTATCATTCTCCAATAAGGTGATAGAGACAATTGTACAGAACTACACCCGCGAAAGCGGTGTGAGAAATCTAAATCAAAAGATTGCTAAAGTAGTTCGGCAAATTGCAAAAAAGATAGCATTCGAGGAGAAATTTAACAAAGCGCTAACAGTAAAAGAGACTCAATCAATCCTTGGAATACCTCGATATGTAAAAGACATCTATCAAGGAAACGATTTAGCAGGTGTTGTTACTGGTTTGGCTTGGACTGATTCCGGTGGAGAAATTCTTTTTATCGAAACGAGTTTAAGTCGAGGCAAAGGCATCCTAACAATTACAGGTAATCTGGGGGATGTTATGAAAGAATCAACTGTAATTGCCCTTGAATATATTAAAGCTCATTCTGATAATTTGGATATCAAACCAGAGATTTTTGAAAAGTGGAATGTGCATCTCCATGTTCCTGAAGGAGCAATTCCGAAGGATGGCCCATCGGCAGGGATAACCATGGCAACATCAATGGCATCGGCATTTACACAACGAAAAATCCGAAAAGGCATAGCAATGACCGGTGAAATTACCCTTAGAGGAAGAGTGCTGCCCGTTGGAGGAATTAAAGAGAAGATATTGGCTGCAAAACGGGCGAATATAACTGAGATAATCCTGTCGGAAGAGAACAGAAAAGATATCTCTGAGATCAAAGATATTTACATTAAAGGGCTTAAATTCATCTATGTTGAGAATATCATGGATGTATTTAAATACGCTCTTCTCGATGAAAAAGCAGAGAACCCAATTAAGATTGATTAGCAAAAACCAACTATTCTAAGGTTGGCTTATAGCTCATTAACATTAAAAAGGTTAACTTTCAACTCTAATTGAATTCAAATGGAAAAGGTAGCCGTTTTCCCAGGATCATTTGATCCTTTTACTGTTGGTCACGAGTCAATCGCACTTCGTGCTTTAACCCTTTTCGATAAAATAATCATTGCCGTAGGGTTTAACGCCAATAAAAAATCGTTCTTCCCCCTTGATAATCGTTTAGCAATTATTAAAAAAGTATTCGAGAATGAACCCAGAATTGAAGTCATTAGCTACGAAGGGTTAACGGTTGAGCTCTGCAAAAAGGTTAAGGTAAATAATATCCTCCGTGGATTACGTACTTCGGCCGATTTTGAATTTGAGCGCGCCGTTGGTCAGGTGAATAAGGCGATGCTCCCCGAGGTCGAATCTGTTTTTCTCCTCACTACCCCCGAACATTCATCAGTAAACTCAACAGTTATCAGAGATATTCTGATGCACAATGGCGACCCATCGCAATTTCTTCCAAAGTCAATTAACATAAAAGACTTTTTACCTCGTTAATATTACTTAAACTTACATTTTGAGAATCTCAACTAATTATCTGATAAAGTTTTCAATGGATAAGATTTTCAGCAAATCAATAGTATTTGTTTTATTGTTAATGTGTGCATCAACGGCCATTGCTCAACAAGTAAATCTTACAGGAGTATCAAAATCCCATGCGGGCGAAGAAATTGTTTTCTACCACTACTCCGACTTAATCACCATGACCGAGGAAGAATTGGGTCGTTGCAAAGCCGACAACAATGGTGCTTTCAGTTGTCAGGTCAAAGTAAACGAAACAACATACCTATTCAGCCATTTGGGAATATATCGTATTTACTTATTCGTTGAGCCAGGAAAAACATACAATTTAGCGCTTCCTAACAAAGAGGAAAAAAATGAATCACAAAGGCTTAACCCGTTTTTTAGAGAAACAGATTTGTTTGTTGGCATAACCAATATCGATAAAAATGATATCAACTACCTCACAAACTCGTTCGATTTAGCATTTAACGAAAAATTCGATCTCATCATTAATGACACATACAAGGGCAAAACGAACATCAATGTCGATTCACTTATCAACACCATTGAAAGTCGCTATTCTCCATTTAAACAACCCTACTTTGGCACCTATCGCTACTATCGCTATGGTTTGCTAAAGCAGTTAGCTTATATCCAAAAAGCGCGAAGCACCTCCGAGCATTACTTCCTAAACAAGCCTGTAAAGTACAACAACACCGCCTTCATGGAGCTTTTTAATCTGGTTTACGATAAGTACTTCATATTCTTTTCGAGGACAGAAAAAGGGAATGCCGTTTTTAAAAACATCTCACAGGATAAAAGCCTATCGGCTTTAAAGAAAACGTTAGCAACCGATGATGTTCTAGCGAACGATACTTTAAAAGAGCTCGTTATTCTCAAAGGAGTACATGATGGTTTTTTCGACGATAAGTTCTCCCGCTCAGCCCTACTGATTATCCTTGACTCGCTTTATTTTACCACCAAGATTCCCGAGCATTTAATCATTGTCGAAAATATTCGCACAAAGGTAACCCATCTGCTTTCGGGGTTTGTTCCAGCTCCTTTTGAACTCTATAATTCGAAAGGAAATTTGGTTAAACTCGACGATTTTAAAGGGAAATATGTGTATCTGAATTTTTGCACAACATCGAGTTACACCTGCCTTCAGGAGTTTACTTTACTCCAGAAACTTTACGAAAAGCATAAGCAGCAGCTCGAAATTGTTACAATTTGTGTTGATGACAACAAGGAGGACATGAGCAATTTGCTAAAAAATACTGGATATGATTGGACGTTCCTGAACTACGGGAATAAACCCGAAATAATTAAGGATTTTGACATTAGAGTTTACCCTACCTATTTTCTGATTGGCCCAGATAAGAAGTTAATTTTATCGCCCGCTCCATCGCCACAGGAAGATTTTGAGATAAAATTCTTCAAAATATTGCGTTCACGAGGCGATATTTAATGAGAATTATTGGGTTGAAAACTTAAAGAATAGCAAGCCGTTATCTCAACTTATTTTACAACCTCAACCCGACCTAACACTTCACGAATTGTATCGTAGGTATTATTGAAAACCTCGTTCAACTGATATTTAGGAATCCACTTGGCAATAGATATATCCTCTGATTGTTGCGGAATTAAAGGCTCGCTTCCATCATAATGCATATAAAACCAATGCGTTCTTTTAATAATAGTGGCATTTCCAAGGCGATAAGAATGATAGGTTTCAGTAATAAGATCGCCTAACTTGATGTTTGTAATTCCTGTCTCCTCCGAAACCTCACGCAAAGCCGCATGCTCTATTCGTTCATTCGTTTCAAGCTTCCCTTTCGGCAAATCCCACTTACCGTACCTATATATAATTAAATAGCTGCCATCCTTATTCTGCACCAATCCCCCTGCGGCCTCAATAAAACGGAACATGCATGAAAACTCATCAATCATTGTCTGTATATCTCTACCCGAAATAAAAACATCCTGAACTAGGGTCGTTGATTGAAAAAATTCAAGTATTTTTGAGAGTTCTTGTAGTGAATTGTATCGAGTAAATAGCCCAAATTGTTTATTGAAATGAGCTTCAATACTCTCAGTGAGAACTATTTTTCGTTTATCAAAATAAATTGAAACGTCATTCAACATGATACAAAATTCTGTTTTACTTAATCTGCTCCAAATTAATGCAATTAAACTAAATCCTGCAAATCCTTTCACATGGGCTTCGGGATGGAAATCGCCCATTTACTGCGACAATCGCAAAACGCTCTCATACCCAACGGTTCGCAATCTAATTGCTGAAAGGTTTAAAGAGCTAATTATAGAGAAATACCCGAATGTTGATGTTATTGCCGGGGTTGCTACAGGTGCAATTGCTCACGGTATGCTAGTTGCCGATAGGTTAAACCTTCCATTTATTTATGTTCGATCAGCACCAAAAAAGCATGGCCTTGAAAACCTAGTTGAGGGCGATGTAAAAGCAGGGCAAAAAGTGGTTGTCATTGAAGATTTAATCTCAACCGGACTTAGCAGCCTTGCTGCAGTTGATGCACTCCGGAATGCCGGCTGCGAGGTGCTTGGCATGGTGGCCATTTTCACTTACGGATTTAACCATGCAGCCGAAAATTTCAAACAATCTAAAGTTAATCTTGATACGCTTGCAAGCTACTCCGAAATGATTGAGCTTGCCATTGAGCAAGGCTTTGTTAACAAGAATCATTTAGAACTCTTAAAATCATGGAGAAATGACCCTGAAAATTGGGGGAAATAATTTATCAATTTGAAAATTTGACTTTATTAAAAAACCAACCAATGACTGAATTTGAGAGTAAAATAGTAGCAATCAACCGTAAATCGGAAGATGTATATCGTGTATTATCTGATTTTAGACTTTTCACCCCATTTATCCCTACCGATAAGCTCGAGGGTTGGAAGGCCGAGGAGGATTCATGCAGTTTTATTGTGAATGGAATAGGACAAACCGGGTTGAAAATTATTGAAAAAGAACCATTCAAAACGGTTAAAATCACTGGCGACGGTAAACTCCCATTCGAATTCTTTCTTTGGATTCAGCTAAATGAAGTTGAACCAAACGATACCCGCATGAAGCTAACCCTTAAGGCTGAGTTAAATATGATGCTTAAAATGATGCTAGAGAAAAAAATCTCAGAGGGAATAAACACAATGGCAGAAGGAATTGCAGCGGCCTTTAATAAAACGGTTTAAGAATAGTTGTCAGTTGTTTGTTGACAGCTAACAGAAAATACACCTCTTCCTCCGTGAAACTCTGTGCATCCTCTGTGTAACTCTGTGTTATAATTTTTGAACTAAACTTTAAATCTCGAAAGAGATCTCCTTAAAGGCAAATGTTCTTTGCTCGCCCTTATCTGTTTCAAGGATAAGTTCACCAGTTGGTTTTACTCCAACTATTTTGGCTTTAAAACCTACTTCATTTGTAGTGAAAGAATGATATTCATTATACCGATAGAGTTTATTTAGATAATCGTTATCTATCCCCATTTTGAATCCGCTGCCAAGCTGCAAATACCTAGTTCGAATTGCTCCCATCAGTTCGCTTAAAACCACCTCAGGTCGAAATTGATTTCCTGTCAAAAGAGCCATTGAGGTCGGATTTGGAATATCCCTTGAGAATTCCTTTTGATTAAGATTCAACCCTATTCCAACAACCGAAACCTCAAGGGTTGAGCTGCTAAAGCTATTCTCGATCAGAATACCCGCAACCTTTTTATCGCCAACATAAATATCGTTCGGCCATTTTATTTTAGCATTTAAACCTTTGGTGCTAATCCAATCGCAAATCGACAGGGAAATTACCTTCGAAAGGGAAAACTGTTCTTCAACTTTCAAAAAAGTTGGGCGTAATAGTACGCTAAAAGTTAGATTTTCTCCATCCTTGCTCTCCCAGCTATTTCCACGTTGACCTCTCCCCTGTTCCTGAACATTTGCCGCTACAGCAATTCCCTCAGGCTCACCTTTAGCAGCCAAATTCATGCAGAAGGTATTGGTAGAGTCGACTTTATCGAGCCAAATAAAGTGGGGTTGAAATACTTTTTCCATATAAAATATTTATTGGGCAAAGGTAGTTGTTGTTAATATCAGCTGGCAAGTTTTCTCAAAGGTTTTATTGGTAAGGTAACAAATCTGGCTCAATTCCTATATAACGGTGTTTTTAAACAAAAAACTATACAAAACACCATGTTTACAGGAATACCATTACTTTTAAGCCATTACCGATGAACCTAAA
>JANYLA010000110.1 GCA_025361485.1 Bacteroidales bacterium | reverse complement strand
CCCTTTTAGAGCAAGGTCACGAGGTAATTTGCTGTGTTAGAGATAAGAATAGGTTAACAAAGTATCAAGCAACATGCAACATTCAGGTATGGGAAGTAGATTTTCTCGAACCAGTTGATTTAGCAACAGCTCCAACGGACTTTGATGCAGCATACTACCTTATTCATTCCATGTCAAACGATTCCGAAAAATTTGAATTTCTTGAAAAACTAGCGGCATTAAATTTCAGAGATTATGTTAATTCAACCGGTGCAAAGCAGGTAATTTATCTAAGCGGCTTATCAAACGATATCAATTTATCAAAACATATTGCCTCAAGAAGAAAAGTTGAAGATATTTTAAAAAGTGGTAATTACGCAACAACCATTCTTAGAGCAGGTGTAATTGTTGGTTCGGGTAGTGCATCATTTGAGATGATACGTGATTTAACTGAGAAATTACCCGTAGTTACTGCTCCATCAGTGATTTATACTCATTGTCAACCCATTGCAATTCGTAATGTAATTCAATATTTAAAGGGTGTACTTCTAAATAAAGAAACTTTTTTTAAAACTTATGATGTAGGTGGTCCTGAGGTTCTTACTTATAAGGAGATGATTCTTCAATATGCTAAAATGAAAGGATTCAGAAGAGCGATTATTGTTGTACCCTTTTTCAATAATCGTGCAGCAGCATTTTTTCTGTCACTAATCTCCTCCATTTCATATCACCTATCGCTAAATCTCATCAATAGCATGAAGGTCGAAATGGTTTGCCAGAATAACGATTTGGAAAAATTACTAAAGATTGAATCGCTCGATTATAAAACAGCATTATCACTTGCATTCGAAAAAATTGAGCAAAACATGGTTCTTTCAAGTTGGAAAGATGCGCTAAGTTCTAGTTCTAAAAACAGATCATTACTTCAATTTATCGAAATTCCTCAGTTTGGCACCTACTGCGATAAGCGTGAATTGGTTATAAAGTCATCTTTGGATCAAGTACTAGATAATCTTTGGGCTATTGGTGGTAAAAGAGGGTGGTATTATGCAAATTTACTTTGGGGCATAAGAGGCTTTGGCGACAAACTTTTTGGTGGCATTGGACTCCGAAGAGGTAGAACAAATTACTTTTCCATTAATTCAGGTGATGCTCTCGATTTTTGGAGAGTTATTGTTGCTGACCGTCAGAATAGGCGATTACTTCTCTATGCCGAAATGAAAGTGCCCGGCGAGGCATGGCTTGAATTTAAAATAATTGAAAAGAACAATAATAATTACCTTGAGCAAAATGCAACTTTTCGGCCAAATGGATTATTAGGCCGTATATATTGGTATTCACTATGGCCTATTCATGTTTTTATTTTCAGAGGGATGATTAGGAATATAGAAAGGTATGTACCTAAACAAAAACGAAGTAATTTAGTTAACTAACTCACCAATAAAACATTAATTTTCTTTCAAGTCAATTGATTTGTCTCTCAAAGAAATATTTTTTTGCATTTAATTTTAAAAGTATTAAGTTTGTTTCCATAATTGAAAAAAATGAAATCAACTCTTTTAAATATTTCATGGTGGTGGCACGGTTTAATCTTCCAAACTTGGGGGCGTTAACCTATTTTGCTACTATTAATGGCAATAAAGGCCGCAGGTAACCCCTGCGGTCTTTATTTTTTAATTAAGTCTTTATGAAAAGTGTATTTTGTTTTAATTCTATTATCTGGACATGGCGCTGGCGGGGCCTCCCCGCAGATTAATTTATTGCACCCTACTTGGGTGCCAGTGATTATTCGTGATCACATTTTAGCACTTAATAGAATTTAAAACAAAAAGAACATAAATCATGGAAACAACAATTTTAAAACAAAACATAGTGGTATCACCACTATCTGAAATGCTTGAATACAATGGTCAATATGGCAATTACGGTGGGGCTTATGTCCCTCCTGTATTAACTAAACCTTTGGAACAATTAGCTGATAAGTTCAACACATTAGTTAAAGACCCTTCATTTAACAAAGAATACATTCACCTACTTAAGCAATATGTTGGAAGACCTTCGCCACTTTACTATGCAAAAAGATTATCAGAACACATAGGCTCAACAGTTTATCTGAAACGCGAAGACCTAAACCATACAGGTTCTCATAAGATAAACAATACTATCGGACAGATTCTTGTTGCTCAACGGATGGGTGCAAAAGAGATAATCGCCGAAACAGGAGCAGGCCAGCATGGCGTTGCAACAGCAACCGTTGCTGCACTAATGGGAATACCTTGCAAGATATTTATGGGTGCAAAAGATATTAAACGTCAATCGTTAAACGTGAGCAGAATCAAACTCTTAGGTGCCGAGCTAATTCCCACCGAATCAGGTACCGCTACATTAAAGGATGCTGTTGATGTTGCTTTAGGATATTATATCGAACATCCTGAATCATTTTATCTTCTGGGCTCTCAGGTTGGCCCTCATCCCTACCCAAGGATGGTTGGATATTTTCAAAGCGTTATTGGTCAGGAAGCACGTCAACAAATTCTAAATGCAGAAGGAAGATTACCTCAGGCAATCTTTGCATGTATTGGTGGTGGGTCAAATGCGATAGGTTTATTCTCTGGATTTCTAAACGATAAAGAGGTTGAGATCTACGGAGCAGAAGGTGGTGGCGAAGCCCGTGAAGGGAATACTGCGGCAACCATTTCATTCGGAAAACCATCCGTTTTTCAAGGAACTTATTCATACTGCTTAGTTGATAAGGATGGTAATCCTGTTGAATCCCATTCAATAGCAGCAGGGTTGGATTATCCAGGGATAAGCCCACAACACGCTTACCTAAACGATACGAAGAGAGCAAGTTACTACCCAGTAACCGATGAGGCAGCAATTACAGGGTTTAAATTGCTTTCTCAACTTGAGGGCATAACACCTGCCATTGAATCATCGCATGCAATTGCATTGGCAACAAAAATGCTAAAAGGGAGAGATATGCTTGCCATTATCAATCTTTCAGGTCGTGGTGATAAGGATGTAGATAGAGATTTGAATGAATAATTAATCTAAATAAAACCCAACAGGGTAATAAATCCTGTTGGGTTTGGCATACATTTAGATGCCATTTTAATATCTTTACATATTCAATTACACATCATATTATGAAAAAAATTGCTCTGCTATCTTTTTTAATTTTGGCCTTTCTTTCTAATTCAGCACAGGAAACTAAGCATATAAAAGGCGCAACTGGCAACTATCAGATTACCGGAAGTGTAAGCGAAGAGGATGCTAAAGTTAAGGCTTTGGCCGAAGCAAAGGTCAATGCTCTTAAGATGGCCGGAGTGTCGGAGAATATCAAATCCTACGATATGCTTTTTAAGAGTGAAATTGGCTCTAAGTACGAAGAGGTTTTTATGTCCGAGAAGCAGTCTGAAATTCGTGGTGCGATTAAAGATTACACTGTTGTCTTTAGCAAAAAACTTGATGAGTATAATAATTTCACTATCGAAGCAACCATTGATGCTAACGTTATACTTTACAAAACTAGCGCAGACCCAGCCTTCTCTGTATCAATTGATGGTATTAAAAAGGGTTATCAAAATGGCGAAAAACTCACCTACACCATTACAACGTCAATGGATTGTTACCTAAATATATTTAATATCTACGATAAAAACGCTGCACTAACATATCCTAATCCTTACGAAAAGCAGATACTACTCGAAGCAGGAAAATCCTATACTTTTCCTCTTAATAAAAATATCGATTACCCCCTAGAACGAACAACTGTCGAGCCTGAAAGGAATAAATTGATTTTCGTTTTCACTAAAGATTTAATACCTTTTATTAAATACAAGGGCGATGGTCAAGAGACTAACTTCGAAGATGTTTCATCGTGGCTTTACAGCATTTCCCCCGATAGACGAACTAATCATTTTATTTCGTTTGTTATCTATTAGACTATTATGTCACTATAATTATCTTATAAATTAAGGTTCTTCACACACCTTTTTACTCTATCTTTGTAACCATTGGTGGATAAATTCCATTCAGGAATATCCTTAAAATGGGAATCCCGTTTAAATCGGGAACTGTTCCCGCAGCTGTATGTTCTAAATTACCTTTTGAATTCCAAAGCCACTTTCAGTTATAAGCCTGATGGGAAGGCCTCAAAAGATGGAACAAGCCAGAAGACCTGCCAAGATTGTTAATAATATATGACTTCGGGAAAAAAGTTAATTAGTTACCATACTAATTCCCCCTAGTTTAAAATGTTAAAGCCCTCGTTTTAAGAAGCGAAGGAAAAAACAAAATAGTTGATTCTAGTATGATGAAAGCAAAAATACTGGTTATTATTCTTTTCTTAACCATAATTGGTTTTACAAATACATATTCCCAAACCTACAAACGAATTGTATCGCTTTCGAGAGTGATAACTCAGGATATTTACCTACTAGGAGCCAATGATAATCTAGTTGGTTGCACGAGCTACTGCGAGATGGCAATAAGCGATAAAAAGGAAGTTATCGCATCAGCAATTGATGTAAATATTGAGGAGGTTATAATGCTAAAACCCGATTTAGTAATTGCGACAACCATTACAAAGCCCGAAACCATTGAAATATTAAGAAAAATTGGAATTAAGGTAGCAACATTCCCAATTACCAAATCATACCAAGATATTTGTCAGAACTTCAAGCAGATTGCTGAGTTTACAGGTAAAACCGCCCTTGCCGAATCAATAATCACGCAACAAAATCATAGATTGGATAGTATTAGGAATAATATACCAAATCTACCTAGACCAAAGATTTTCTTTGAAATAGGAACAAAACCAATATTCACGGTTATGGCCAATACCTTTATGGATGATTTCATCACGTTCTCGGGAGGCATAAATGTTGCATCAGACCTTGTAAGAGGCACAATTACACGTGAAAGCGTATTGCTCAGAAACCCTAATGTTATCATTATCATTACAATGGGGATTCTTGGAGAAGAGGAAAAAAATAATTGGTTAGCTTGCAAGCAGCTTAACGCAACGAAGAATAATAAGATATTTTTTATTGACTCAAATAAGGCTTGTAGCCCATCGCCTGTTACTTTTATTGATGTTGTGGAGGAGTTAATCAAGTTGATTTATTCTTCAAACTAAAGTATATATTAAGGTATTGATTAAATAATGCAGAAAAAATATCTGAAATGGTTATTGCTAATTCTACTATTCATAGTAGTCACAAGCATTATAATCATCCATTCATTGACTAGCGGGGACTTGAAGGTATCTCTTGCAGATTTACCCCGATTACTATTCGGACAAGGCGAAGGTGTTGAGTTTACCATTATTAAATCAATCAGGCTACCTCGTATAATTCTTGGATTAGCAGTTGGAGGAGCATTAAGTTTATCTGGGGTTATTCTACAAGGTGTTTATCGAAACCCACTTGTTGAGCCATACACACTTGGTATATCAGGTGGAGCATCAATTGGTGTTGCTTTAACGATAGTATTCGGATTGCCTCAATTGATTGGTACCTATATGCTGCCACTTGCGGGTTTCATTGGTGCTTTGGTTACCCTATTTCTCGTTTATATTCTAAGCATCCGAAGTGGAAAAATCAAAATCCAAACCATGCTTTTGGTTGGTGTAATGGTTAGCTTTATAGCTTCATCAATTATGATGCTGCTGCTTTCAACTACAACTTCAGAGAACATCCACAGTATTATCTTTTGGATTATGGGTTCGCTAGACGAACCTGATACCAAGCTGATTAGTCTTGCTGTTATTACATCGCTATTGAGTTTGTTCCTCTCCTACTTTTTTGTTCAGCCTCTCAATGCGCTAAGGCTTGGCGAAGAGAAAGCGAGATACCTTGGTATCAATACCGATGTATCGATTAAAATTCTTTTTGTGATAACATCTCTCCTAACAGGTGTTTGTGTATCTATGGCAGGTGTGATTGGATTTGTAGGATTAATAATACCACACTTAATTAGGTTGATAACAGGTTCTGATTTTAGGATTCTGCTAATCAGCTCGTTTATAGCCGGAGGTGGATTCTTGGTTCTCTGCGATACCCTTGCACGTACTATCATTGCTCCAAATGAACTACCGATAGGTGTTTTAACAGGGATGGTTGGAGGAAGTATATTTATTGTTGTTCTCAATAGAATTAATAAAAAGTCATTAATTGATTAACCATGAGCGTTTTCTTTGATATTCAGCAGTTTTCGTGTGGTTACTATAGAAAATTCTATATTAAGAATATCAATTTTAACGTAGCAAAGGGAAGTCTTACGGGTATTATTGGTCCGAATGGTTCTGGTAAGACAACCCTTTTTAAAGGAATTACAAGCGAGCTAAAGCCAAAGGAGGGTAAAATTCTCCTACATGGTAAAGATATTTCGTTGATGAACTTTCGTGAGCGTGCTCGTAACTTTGCCATTGTAACCCAAAATATTGAGGAGGCAGATATTCGAGTTGAGGATTACGTGATGATGGGACGCATTCCATATCATAGTAAATTTCAATTCTTCGAAACGAAAAATGATATTGAGATTGCCGAAAAGTATTTAAATCTTATTGATATTGTTCATCTGCGGCATAAGCTGATGAACGAGCTTAGTGGTGGCGAACAACAATTGGTAAGCATTGCAAGGGCTCTTACCCAAGAACCCGAAATACTTTTGTTGGATGAGCCAACCTCCCACCTTGATATTTCGCACCAAATTCAGCTGATGAACCTTATCCAAAGACTAAATGCACAGCTTGGACTAACGGTTTTGATGATTATCCATGACCTAAATTTAGCAGGCGAATACTGCGATTATCTTGTTCTGCTAAAGCAAGGTGAGATATATAAAAAGGGTACTCCCGAAGAGGTTTTAACCTATCAGTTTATCGAGGATGTTTATGGGACTGTTGTTATTACTAAAACTAACCCTTTATCGGGAAAACCTGTTGTATTTTCTGTTTCAGAGCGTACTTTAAAGCAGGTACAAGATAATCGGAAGTAAAATGAGGCTAATCCTAGTCCGTCACGGTGAAACCATTGAAAATATCAATGGAATCTGTCAGGGTCAGATGGATGGAACACTCTCATCTGAAGGATTATTGCAAGTTCAAAGATTAGCCGAAAGGCTAAAGAATGAGAAGATTGATGTGATCTACACAAGCGACCTAAAAAGAACTGTTGATACAACCTCCGAGATATTCAAACATCATTCTCAAACACCTTTATATACTGACAAAAGACTTCGAGAAAGATACTTCGGAAGCTATCAGGGAAAGATTTTCCCCGAAAACAGAAAAGAGTTAATTGTTCCAATTGATGCTGAAAGTGACAAAAAACTTTTCGAACGCGTAGCCGACTTTTATATTGAGATATCCTTAAAGCATAGAGAGCAAGCTGTTTTAATAGTAAGTCATGGTGTTACCTTACGAACTTTATTGGCAGTAATACAAAATATTCCTAGCATCGATTCGGTTGAACCGTTAAAAAATGCCTCTATTTCAATCATCAATATCGATACTCAGACTCAATTCATTACCGTAAATTCAACATCTCATCTCTAAGAATCTTTTCACAGGGTTAATCCAATTTCAATAATATCCATATATTTGCATCAACAAATGGTTCTATTCCGAATTGCTTCGGAGTGGATTAAAAGGGAATCCCGTTCAATTCGGGAGCTGTCCCCGCAGCTGTAAGCTCTTTAAAAATCTTTTAATTACCTAGCCACTGTCCCGATAAATCGGGATGGGAAGGCCTAAAAGATTGAGCAAGCCAGAAGACCTGCCATAATACGAATTTATCGTAGCTTTCGGGTGGAAAGGCGAAGTATAGAACAACTCATTTTTCAAGTTCTATTTTTCACTAACAATCCGACTGGTACGAATGATTGAAACGCTAAATCATTTGTAACTATGTCATTTAAGTCTTTAACTATTTGGGCATTTACCTGTTTTCTTGTAATTCAATTACAGGCGCAGAAGAGTATTACAGATAGCATCTATACCATTAAAGGCATTGATATTTTTAGTACTCGATTGGAGAGTTTTGCTCTTGGTGCAACCGTTCAACAATTTGATTCAATAACTTTAAGTAATCATAAAACCGAACCCCTTTCAAATTTACTAAGTTACTCTGGCGCAAGCATAAAATCGAATGGGGCTGGCGGTTTAAGTACGATTATGCTTCGTGGAGGAGGTTCATCTCATACCTCTGTTATATGGAATGGGCTTAATATACAAAGCCCCATGAGCGGTAGTACCGATTTTTCGATATTTCCTGTTAGCATGTTTAGTTCGGTTAAGTTACAATACGGAGGCTCAGGAACTTTGTTTGGAAGTGGTGCAGTATCAGGTGTTGTCCACCTTTCAAACGGGAGCCTACTTACCATGCCTAATGGCTCATCAATAACCTTTGGCTTAGGTAGTGCCAATAGTAAGAGTAGTTTAGTAAGTATAAAGGATGGAAATAGTAGAGTTGCAGCATCAATAAAACTATTTACCTTGGAGTCGGATAATGACTATGAATTCTACAATTCCACAAAGAAAGATAGTCCTAAGGAGTTCATATCAAATGCTGAGGTTTCCCAATTAGGGATAGCAGCAGATATTGCGCTTCAATTATCAAATTCAACATCGTTGAGTCTTGCGAGTTGGTATCAGAATAGCGATAAGAATTTGCAAACCCGAATGTCGAATCTAACCCCTGATAGTTCAAATCAAAAGGATAATCAGATATACACATCATCAAATCTAAAGTTTACAAAAGATAAAATCTCATTGAGTATAAAGAATGGATTTCTTTACGGTGATATCAATTTTATCGACCCTATAAATAATATAAATGCTGATAATCATTTCAACTCAATTATAAATGAACTTGAAGGCAAGTTTAGAATTGGAGAGAACCATGAAATATTGCTTGGACTCAATCATACCACTGAGTTAGCCTACTCCGATAGCTATATCAGCAAAAAGGTTCAAAGAGAACGAACATCGCTATTCGGGTCCTATAAAATCTCATTAATCGAGAATCGATTAAAAACAGCATTTAGCATTAGAGATGAAATTATTGATTCAAAGGCAACTCCTTACGTTTTCTCCATCGGAACTGATTTAACACTCACAAAATCATTGACTCTAAAAGGAAATATTTCAAAAAACTACAGGATACCAACCCTTAACGATTTGTATTGGGCTAACACAACCTTTGCTGAGGGAAACCCTAATCTATTGCCCGAATCGGGATGGTCAGCAGAGATAGGTTTAGCTCATCAAATTTCAAATCAGAATTTTAGATTCGAAAGTTCGGCAACATTTTTTAGAACTTATATTAATGATTGGATAATTTGGCTAGACGCCCAAGGAAAGTATAAGCCGTTCAATGCTGATAAAGGAAAAACATACGGCGGTGAGGCAAAAGTATCTTTGGCTGTTAAAGACAGCAAAACCTCTATTTTGTTTGATGGATTTTACACCTATACTCATTCAAGAGTTTATCAAAACCAATCGAGTGTTGGAGAACCAATGATTTACACCCCAAACCATAAGTTCGCCGGTTCGTTAACCTTGAAATGGCAAGATTTGATAGTTAAATACTCACACACCTTTAATTATAAGCGATACATCGATTTTGCCAGTCTGCCACTACCCTACTATAATCTAGGCGATTTTTCAACTGGCTATCGGTTTAAAAACAAATCAGTTCGAGGTGAAATCAACTTTCAGATTCATAACATCTGGAACACCGATTATCAGCTTACTGCATCATACGCGATGCCATTACGTTACTATTCGTTAGCGCTAACAGTAGATATCAACTCTAATTATTAATCATTATTAATCAAATAATTACCATGACCAAAATCAAACTATTTTTAACAGCGTTAGTTGCAATCGCCTTTATTTTCACGTCATGCGAAGAAGACCAAAGAATTGTTGGCAAATACGAAAATGGTGCTTTTATCACCAATGAAGGTGGTTGGGGTGCAACGAATGCCTCTGTTAGCTTCCTTAACTACACTACAAATGCAATTGAAGACAATATCTATACTCTCACCAATGGCAGGCCATTAGGCGATGTTCTTCAATCGGCATATATATCAAATGATAAGATTTTTCTGATTCTAAATGGTTCAAGCAAAGTTGAGGTTGCAAATATCTCAGATATCACTGAAGCAGGAACAATTGAAGGCATTAATAGCCCTCGCTACCTTACCGTTGCAAATGGCAACGCCTATATAACACAATGGGGCGATGGTGGAAAAGTAAAGGTTGCAAATACTATTTCATTCGCAATTACGAATACCATTAGCGTTGGAAAAGGACCTGAGGGAATTATCCAAACCAATGGTTTAATTTGGGTTGCCAATGGTGGTGGGCTTACCTTGGATTCTACCATATCAGTTATTAACCCAACATCCAATGAGGTTATAAAAACTATTAAGTTAGGAAATCATAACCCTAAAAAACTTGTTATTGATAAGAATGGAGATATATGGGCATTGTGCTATGGTTATATCAAGTATAAACCCGATTATTCAATTGAGAAAGAGACAGCTTCAGCATTGATTAAAATATCATCCACAACAAAGGAGGTTCTGAAAAGTTTTACCATTTCTGCCAATCAGCATCCAATGCAGCTAGAAATCAGCAGAAATGGTCAAACCCTTTACTTTGGCGGTGGTTTCGGCTATACAGGAATTTATGCAGTTGATATAGCTGCTACCGCACTTCCTACAACGCCATTAATCAATGCCTCATTCTACAGCTTCAATGTTAATCCGGCTAATGATGACCTGTACTGTTTAGAGGCAATCTCATTTACAAATTCAGGAAAACTAAAAAAGTACTCATCAGCAGGTCAATTAATTGAAGATTATACGGTAGGCATTGGTCCTAATGGAGCAATCTTTCAATAAATAACTTGATAAATCTGTTTATGAAAAGAATAAACTTACGCGCAGGAATATTGCTAATTATTATTCTTGGCATGGCGATGCTTCGATTAATCCCTCATTACCCAAACTTCACTCCTATCGGAGCGATGGCATTATTCGGTGGTGCATATTTTTCGAAGAGATGGCAAGCATTTTTGATTCCATTGGGAGCTCTATTTATCAGTGATATTGCAATAAATTTCATTGTGTATCAAAAGTTTGTGCTATTCCATTCGATGTGGTTAGGAGTATATGGTTCATTTGGATTAATTGTTGGGCTTGGAGTAATTATTCTTAAGAAAATAAATGCTAAAAATGTAATATTAGCAAGTATTTCAGCATCATTTCTCTTTTATTTAATATCAAATTTTGGTGTTTGGGTTGTTGACCCAATAAACCTTTATCCAAATTCAGAAACGGGATTGTTAACTTGTTATTCAGCTGGACTGCCATACCTTTTAGGAACAATTTTCGGAGATTTTTTCTATTCAGCAGTTTTCTTTACAACTTTTGAACTTGCACAATCCCGTTTCTTGGTGCTAAAACCGATTAAAACATAATATGGATATCGTTTTTAACTGGAGCGGAGGTAAAGACTCCGCTCTTGCTCTTTACAAATTAAGAGAAAGAAAAAAGCATAATATAAACTACCTACTAACCACGCTTAATGCTGAATTCAAAAGAATTTCGATGCATGGAGTTAGGCAAGAACTTTTGCAACAACAGGCAAAAAGTATAGGAATACCTTTAATTGAGTGCTATCTGCCTGAGAAAGCAAACTGCGATGATTATAACAAAATGATGCGCGAAACCCTTATCCAACTTATGGTTGAAGGGATTCATTATTCTGCTTTTGGAGATATTTTTCTTGAGGATTTGAGGCTATACCGCGAGAATCAGCTGGAAAAAATTGGGATGAAAGCCATTTTCCCATTATGGAAACGCAATACTATCGATATTGCCAATGAATTTATCGACCTTGGCTTTAAAACAATTATTACCTGTGTAAGTAGCAAACATCTTGATGAATCGTTTGTCGGTAGAACCTTTGATAAGCAATTCATTGCTGATTTGCCTAAAGATGTTGATTCTTGTGGTGAGAATGGTGAGTTCCACACATTTGTTGTTGATGGACCAATTTTTAAAACACCAATTAATTATACTTTGGGTGAAAAAGTTTTTAGGTCATATCCAATTAATAGTAAAGATGTTAGCCATAATGGGTTTTGGTTTATCGATATAAAAAACCATTAAAAAACAGAATGATTTGCTTGTTAAATAAAAATTGTTCTACATTTGCATCCGAACAAAACGACAAAATGTACACTTCGAACAACACATTGCATCATCTTCATCATTCACATATACTGCGAATGGTGGATTTGCATTGGTGTAGCCTGAAGTAAACTTAAGATACTAGACCAATTACCCGCGAAAGGGATCTGCCAAAAGGCAGATCCCTTTCGCTTTTTTTATTTACCCTCAATCAAAAACACAAACATGGAATCAGAAAAATTAACTCTTGCAATCCAAAAAAGTGGTCGATTAAGCGAAGGCACAATCGAACTACTTAAACTATGTGGAATAAAGGTAAGCAACGAAGGTAATCACTTAAAGGCATTAGCCGAAGGCTTTCCCTTGGAAATACTACTTCTTCGCGACGACGATATTCCTCAATATGTTGCCGATGGAGTTGCCGATATCGGAATGCTTGGAATGAACGAGGTTCTTGAGAAGGATAAAAAGATTGATGTTGTTAAATATCTTGGTTTTTCGAAATGTCGATTATCCATCGCAATCCCCCGCGATGCAAAGTATACAGGCATTGAATCGCTCGAAGGGAAACGTATTGCAACATCGTACCCTGTAATTCTCGAAAAGTTTCTTGAGAAAAAGAATATCAAGGCAGATATACATAGCATAAGCGGTTCAGTTGAGATTGCCCCAGGCATTGGGCTCGCAGATGTAATTTTCGAAATTGTTAGCAGCGGTGGTACATTGCTAAGCAACGGACTCAAAGAGGTTGATGTGATAATGAAAAGCGAAGCGGTGCTTGTTGCCTACCCAAACCTTACCGAGTCAAAGAAGAAATTGCTTAACAAGCTTTTATTCAGAATTGAAGCAGTTCAAAAAGCAAAAAGCAATAAGTACATCCTGCTAAATGCCCCTGAAAATAAACTAAATGAAATTGTAAAACTTATTCCGGGAATGAAAAGTCCTACAATTCTGCCTCTAGCGCAAAAAAATTGGTTTTCACTTCACTCGGTAATTAGCGAGGATGATTTTTGGAATGTGATTGATAACCTGAAAAGCGCAGGAGCTGAGGGAATACTAGTGGTTCCTATTGAAAAAATGGTTTTGTAAGAAGACATCAGACATTAGATTTCAGATACTAGACTATAAATAACCAAATGAAAATAATAAAAGACATTAAGCCTGAGGACTACCAAGCCATTCTCAAACGCCCATTTGAGGCTGATAATAGCGTTGCAGAAATTGTAAAGGATATAATCTCTGAAGTAAAACTCAATGGTGATAAAGCTTTGATTGATATAACTAAGAGAATCGACAAAAAGGATGTTAAGTCAATTGAGGTATCAAAAGATGAGATGGTTGCTCAATCAACTATAGTGAGCCAAGATTTAAAAGAGGCTATTGCTGTTGCCATTGCAAATATTGAAAGATTCCACAGTGCTCAATTACCCATTGATGTCGACATGGAAACACTTCAAGGAGTTAAGTGTATGCTTAAGTACAGACCTCTTGAACGAGTTGGACTATACATTCCTGGAGGAACAGCTCCATTAATATCGACTTTACTGATGCTTGCCGTTCCGGCAAAAGTTACAGGATGTAAGGAGCTAATTGCCTGCTCTCCACCCGAACCATCTCCCGAGATTTTTTACGCATGCAATCTGCTCGGCGTAAGACTATTCAGAGTTGGCGGTGCACAGGCAATTGCGGCAATGGCTTTTGGAACTAAAACCATTCCTAGGGTTGATAAACTTTTTGGTCCTGGAAATAGATATGTGACCGAAGCCAAGGTTCAAGCATCATCAATGGGTATTCCAATAGATATGCCTGCAGGACCATCGGAGGTGTTAGTTATTGCCGATGATAATTCAAATCCAATTTATGTTGCTGCTGACCTTTTATCGCAGGCAGAACACGGGGTTGATAGTCAGGTTGTGCTTGTTGCAACATCTGAAAGAAGTATTGAGCAAATCCTAATTGAGGTTGAAAAACAGCTTAATCAATTGCCTCGAAAGGAAATTGCTAGTAGGTGCTTAAATAACAGCATTGCCATTTTAGTTGATAGCATTGAGAAAGCCATTGAGATAAGCAACTACTATGCACCAGAACATCTTATTCTCTCGATAGATAATGCTGAGAACTATATTGATTTAATTGAAAATGCAGGTTCAGTTTTCATAGGTGAATATTCTCCTGAATCGGCAGGTGATTATTCAAGTGGTACAAATCACACTTTACCTACAGGAGGATTTGCTAAAAATTGGAGCGGCGTCACAACGTTGTCGTTTATGAAAACGATAACCTATCAGCAATTAACAAAAAATGGCTTGTCTTCCATAGCAAAATCAATAGTTACACTTGCACGAGCCGAAGGATTAGAAGCACACGCTAGAGCAGCTGAGCTGAGATTAAACGATTAGCGATAAGATAGATTTTTAAAACAGCCTTAAATGCAATTAATTATGTTAAATAAATTGTCATTCCGAGCGGAGTCGAGGAATAAAATAAAAAGGATATGCTTCGACTTCGCTCAGCATGACATCAAGTAAATATTATTAATTATGATAGACCTAAATAATCTACTCCGGAAGAATATTCAGAATTTAAAATCATACTCATCTGCTCGAAATGAATTTAGTGGCGATGATGTAATTCTTCTCGATGCAAACGAAAATCCAAAAGCATTAAGCGGTTTGCCGATTGGTATAAATCGATATCCTGACCCTCTTCAAAAAAGAGTAAAAGAAAAATTATCAGTGTTGAAAGGAATTTCCTCCGATAATATTTTCCTAGGTAACGGAAGCGACGAAGCGATTGATTTAGCGCTGAGATGTTTTTGCAATCCTGGGGTTGACGCTTTGGCTATCTTCCCTCCTACCTACGGAATGTATAAAGTTTGTGCAGCCATCAATGATATTAATGTTATTGAATACCCGCTAAACTCGACTTTCGAAATTGATATTGACAAATTCGTTGATGAACTAAAACCTGAGGTCAAAGTGGTTATTATCTGTAACCCCAATAATCCAACAGCAAATGTTCAGGATAAATCGATAATCAAAAAAATCATTGAAAGATTTCAAGGGATTGTTATCCATGATGAGGCGTATGTTGATTTCTGCCCTGAACAAAGTTTGGTCAATGATTTATCGAAATATCCAAACCTGATAATTCTTCAAACTTTATCAAAAGCTTGGGCTTTAGCAGGTGCTAGGGTTGGTATAGCAATGGCATCAAAGGATATAATTGATGTATTCAATAAGGTTAAATTCCCTTATAACATCAGCTATCCATCTTTGATGATTGCTGAGGAGGCATTAAGCAAATCCGTAGAATCACAAAGTAGAATAAATGAGATAATCGAAGAGAAAGAACGATTACTTAAACTCTTACCAGATTTACCAATGGTTGTGAAAGTTTATCCAAGTTCAACCAATTTCATTCTAGTTAAAACAACTGATTCAAACAGTTTATACAAATACCTTATTCAGAATGGGATTGTAGTTCGAAATAGAGATATGGAGACAAACTGCAAAGGTTGTATAAGAATAACTGTTGGACTAGATGACGAGAACAACAGACTAATAGATGCATGGAAAAAGTATAATCTCAGTGTCTCTCTTTGAAAACTCAGTGTCTCTCTGTGTAATTATAACACAGATTTTCACAGAGAAACACAGAGCAATTTCTACTATTTAATTCAATAATGAAAAAGCAAACAAGAAAATGCAACCAATACTTTTTATCGATAGGGATGGAACTTTAATAAAAGAACCCTCCGATTTTCAGATAGATTCATTTGAAAAACTTGAGTTTGTTTCAGGAGCAATTACCTGGCTTAGCAAGTTGGTAAAAGAATCTAACTACCGATTGGTAATGGTTACCAATCAGGATGGACTTGGGACATCTTCATTTCCCGAGGAAACTTTTTGGGGTCTACAGAATCTGATAATTAAAACACTTGCAGGCGAAGGAATCGTTTTTGATGATATTCTTATTGACAGGTCATTCGAGGACGATAATGCAATAACAAGAAAGCCAAGACTTGGTCTAGTTCAAAAATACCTCGATGGAAATTGGGATATAATCAATTCATGGGTTATTGGCGACAGGACAACCGATGTTCAGTTTGCAAAGAACCTTGGTTGTAAATCCGTTTTTATCTCATCCGAGAATAACACTGATGCAGATATATCAACCTCAAATTGGCAGACTATTTACAACGAGTTAAAACCTAAAAGGACAGCATCAGTTTCACGGAAAACCAACGAGACCTCCATAGATGTGTGCCTAAATCTTGATGGCGTTGGAAAATCGAACATCGATTCCGGCTTAGGTTTTATGAACCATATGCTCGACCAATTGGCAAAACACTCGGGTTTCGATATCGACATAAAATGCAAGGGAGATTTAGAGGTCGATGAGCATCACACTGTTGAAGATATTGCCATTACGCTTGGCGAAGCGTTAAAAATTGCCATTGGCGACAAGCGTGGAATTAATCGATTTGGTTTTTGCTTACCGATGGATGAAAGCAGAGCTTTGGTCTCACTCGATTTTAGCGGAAGAGCCTACCTAGTTTGGAATGCAACCTTCAATCGTGAAATGATTGGAGACACTCCCACTGAGCTTTTCAAGCACTTCTTTCACTCAATCGCATATGCAGCGAGTATTACATTAAATATAGAGGCACAGGGTGAGAACGAGCATCACAAGATTGAAGCAATCTTTAAGGCATTTGCAAAATCGATAAGACAGGCAACAATTAAGGATGGAGAGGCTTTACCATCAACAAAAGGGTTATTATAATCTGTGATTATCTGTTAAGTCAGTGTAATCAGTGTTCAAAAATTATGAGTTATGAAAATAGGAATAATCAACTACGGAGCAGGTAATATAGCATCGGTAAAGAATGCCCTAGACAAACTTGGAGCAAATTCAATCGTTTCGAGTAATCCAAGTGAATTGAACGATGTTGACAAAATCATATTTCCTGGGGTTGGTCATGCTAAGGAGGCAATGGCAAATCTACAAAGCAGCGGACTTGACCAATTTATAAAAACCACACAAAAACCATTATTAGGAATATGTTTGGGTATGCAGCTACTTGGCTCATTTTCAGAGGAGGGTGAAACTAAAGGGTTGGGAATTTTTGATTTTGAAGTCAAGAAGTTCAATATCAACCTGAAATGCCCACATATGGGATGGAATAGAATTACAAATAGCAAGTCGCAGCTATTTAAAGGTATCAATTCTAATGCATGGTTATACTTTGTCCATAGCTACTTTGTACCAATTTCAGTTAGTAGCATTGCAACCTCAAATTACGAGATAGATTTTTGCATCGCTGTGAACAGACAAAACTTTTGGGGTGTGCAATTCCACCCCGAAAAAAGTGGTGATGATGGTTTACAAATCTTAAAAAACTTTATAGAGCTATGTTAATAATTCCGGCAATAGATATTATCGGTGGACGATGCGTTCGACTGCGAAAAGGTGATTACGCTCAAACCACTTTTTATGAACTTTCGCCAATCGACCAAGCGAAAAAGTTCGAACAAATGGGGTATAAATACCTCCATTTAGTCGACTTAGATGGAGCAAAATGTGGCAAACCACAGAATTTAAAGGTACTTGAAGATATATGCTTGAATACTAGATTAGTAGTTGACTTTGGAGGTGGAATAAGAAGTTGCGAAGATATCAACAGGGTTATTAACAATGGGGCTTCGCAGGTTAATCTAGGCACTATTCTCCTATCGCAACCAGAGCTAGGTTTTGAGATGATAAATAACCTTGGTAGTCAAAAATTGATTGCAGCAATCGACTGCGAAAAGTTAAAAGTTAAGACTCATGGTTGGACAAAAAACTCAAATCGAGATATTTTTTCAACCATAGAATCAATAAAAAAAATGGGGTTTTTGAATTTCACAATAACCGATATTTCAAAAGATGGTATGATGCTAGGTCCAGCTTTTGAACTTTACTCAGAAATTCAAAAGCAGTTTCCTGAAATTCGACTTAGGGCAAGCGGAGGAGTTTCATCATTTGAGGATATTGAGAAACTAAAAAGCCTAAACCTTGATGGAGTAATTGTTGGGAAGATGTTTTATGAGTCGATAGTGAGTAGAAAGTAGACAGTAGTAAATAGAAAAAAGTAAAACAATAAACTATGCTATCAAAACGAATAATCCCCTGCCTTGATGTCAAGAATGGGAGAACAGTTAAAGGGGTAAACTTCAATGACCTAATGGATGCAGGCGACCCTGTTCAATTGGCCTATGAATACTATAAACAAGGAGCCGATGAACTTGTACTACTTGATATTACAGCAACGCTTGAGGAAAGAGAAACATTTAGTAATGTGGTTAAGAATGTGGCAAAAGCAATTTCAATACCTTTCAC